>JAJXTA010000277.1 GCA_021784265.1 bacterium
TGAGGCTATAGGCCTGGAGGGTGCCCTCGGCGCGCTGCGGCTCGTCGTCCAGACTCGTCGCGCTGAGGTCCACGGTCACGGGTTGATCCTCGGTTTGCCACTCCGCCGCCTCGAGGCGCACCTCCAGCGCCGTGTAGCCCAACCGGACCTGCCGGTCGCTGGAGCGCGTCTCGCCCGCGCTATCGGTCACATCCGCATGAACGCGGAAGACGAAGGTCGGGTCGTCCTTCTCCGGCACCGTGGGATCGGGGTGAGCCACGAAATCGATCTCGAACGAGCCGTCCGCGCGGGTCGTGGCGCGCCCGTGGGCGAGCTGTTGGCTGGGGCCTGACCGTCCCGGGAACGCGGCTCGTCCCCCATACCATCCCCACCACCAGGGCATGCGGACCTCGCGGGTCACTTGGTAGGTCACGGCGCCGCCATCCACGGCCGCGCCCGTGTAAGCGAGCGCCTGGCCCTTGATGGTGACCTGCCGCCCCAGTTTGCTGGCGCCCGCGGGCGCCTGGAGCGTGACCTGGAACTTGGGACGCTTGTACTCCTCCACCGCGAGCCAGGTGGCGCCGGGCGGACCTTCGATCACCTGCAACCGCATCCGGCCCAAGAGACGATCACGCGGGGCGAGGAAGGTCCCGGCGAACGACCCGTAATCATTGGCCTGCTGCGGCGCGCGTGCGATCTCCTTGCCGTTGACGTCGGAGAAGACCACCGTGAGCCGCTGGTTGGCCAAAACGTGGTAATCGTCTTTGGCCGGGTCTGCCCGCAGACAAATGCCTTTGTACTGAATCGCTTGACCCGGCCGATACAGGGCCCGGTCCGTGAAGAAGACGGTTTGCGCGGCCGGCTGCGGGGCCTCGGTCTGGGGCCAGGCGTAGCGCTCGCCAGTAGCCAGTGCCTGGTCACCCCACCGGGCGCGGAGCACATACCCTTGACCGGGCGCCTTGAAGCTGAAGCAGCCGTTGGTGTCAGTCGTCCGCTCGGGGCCCGGCGTCAAGAGCCCTTGGGGGCTGCGCTCCCAGGTCTGGACGTTGGCCTCGGCCAAAGGCTCGCCCGAGCGCGCGTCGAGCACAAGCCCCTCGACCATGCTGTCACGGAGCCGGAGCACCAGCGCCAGGTCGCTCACCCAGACGCTGGTAAGCGAGAGTTGATTGTCGGCTTCGCTGAACGCGGGGTTGTAGCTGGCCAGGAGGTAGTAGAAGCCAGGTTTGAGCCCCGTGGGCGCCGGGAACGTGGCCGTGTGCGTCTTGAAGTCGCGCGTGGGCGGGAGGGCCTCCGCCCAGGCCCGGACGGGCGGGCGGGCCAAGAGGGCGCGCCGTTGGCCGTCGCTGAGCGCCCCGGGAGGCGTGCGCACCTGCGGGGCCAGGAATTGGTTCCAGTCCCAGGCCACCAGCCGGAAATAAACCTCCGTGACGTTACGATAGCGGACCTGGAGGTCTGGCGCGGGCTGATTCCAGACTCGTTCGGTGGTGACCATTGCCTCTTTGGCCTCCAGCTCGGCCGCCAGGTTGGCGCAGAGCTTGCCCCCGGGGCTTTGGGGATGGGCATTGCGGCCGCGCAGGGCGCGGTCATGGGCTTTGAGGACGTCCCCCTCCTCGCGGCACACCAGCGCGAGCTCGTACAACGCATACGACGCCACCTCGTCGTCCCCATGCTCGCGTGCGAAGCCCTCCATGGCGGCTTCAAACCGGCGGTTCCGTTCGTCACCACCGGCAATGTTCTTGGCGTAAACCAGACGGTCTAAATCCGCCGCCAGAAAGGCCCCGGGATCGGTGTCGGGTTGGTGGAACCGGAGGAGTTGCTGGTAGAGCTGGATGGCCTTGTAGGCGGGGGCGTTAGTCTCCGTGGTGGTCGGCTGCCACGCCAGGAAGGCCGCCACCGGACCGAGGATGTCGCTCGTCGCCGAGACCTCGAAGGCGTCCTCCGGTTTGGTGCCGGCCTGCTCGCCAGCCTGGTAGAAGGTCAGTGCCTCGTGGGCAAGGAAGTCATAAAGGGTGGGCCGGTAGCGGTCGGGCTGGGTGCCCTTGACCAGGAGGGCATCATAGGCGCCAATCGGGATCGCCTGGAGCAGGGCCGGTTGCGCCAACGCCAGCGTGAAGTGGCGCTCGATTTCCGCAAAGATGCGGGGCAGGTCCCAGGTGGTGAAGTCCTTCCCCGGCGGCCCCGTGGTGCGGGTGCGCTGCAAGAACCGCCACCGGTTCTGTTGGTAGTACTGCCAATACCATTCGGCTAAAATTGTCTCGAGGACCGGCACGATTTGCCGGGGCGCCTGGGCCAGCTCGGCTTGCAGACGGGAGATTCTCTCCTCCGGCCGATTCCCCTGGAGCTCCCCCTCGAGCACGATCTTGCGGGTGATCGCCTTGGTCGCCTCCGCCCAGGCGCGGTCCGCCAACGCCCCTTGGATGATCGGTTCGAGTTCGGTGATCGCCGTGCGCGGGAGGCCCTGGTGGACGGCTTGCTCGACTCGTTGCCATTGGGCGTCGCGCGCCCCGGCCTGGAGCGTGCCGCTCATCGTTAACACCGCTGCCGCTTTCGTGAGGTTGGCAAGCAAACCTTTCATAGTTGATCGACCGCACTGGTCCCCTGCTGCGTCCGGCAGATCCGAGCAACAGGCTCAGCATCCGACGGCCTCCCTTCGTTTGCAACCCCCGAAACCCCAGCGCGCCGCCAAGTGTCCCCTGTCATTCCGCTACCTCATACACGACATCCCGGAGGACGAACTGGACGCGCGGCCCCAGCGCCAACCAAGGGCGCACCACCGGTTGGGTGGCGATCAGGTTGAAGTAATCCGCCGAATTGAACTGGAGCCGCACCCGCTTGGCTCGGGGGAGGGTTTGCACCCGGCTATCGATCCAGCGGTCGCTGTTGAAGAAGAAAGTGCGCCCGTTGACGAAGCGGCTCTGTTGGGTGAGTTCCACCACCTCGGTCACCGCCGCCCCCACGGGCACGCCGAGGCCCGAGGTCGGGCCAGCCGTCACCCCCGCCGGCAGCGCCGACACTTGCCCCGCCGGGACCACACTCCCTTGGAGCAGCCCGCCCGCGCCGAGCCCGCCCCCAGTCGGGGTTGCGGCCACGGCATTCAGGGCTAACCGGGCCTCGCTGCGGCCGGCGATGAGGGCTTGCCCGACCTGGTCTGCCGCCATTTGGCTGCGACCGTAGCGCGCCGCGGCCACCGCCGCGGGACCCGAAACGTCCTTGCGCAAGGCCAGGTAGGCCTCCTTGGCTAGTTGCAAGCTGGCTTCGTTCCGCCCCAGACCGGGCACCGATTGCTGCGCCAGGGGCACTCCCCGCCGGGCTTCGTCCTCGTGAATGAGATAGGCCGTGTAAGGAGTGACAATCCCATACTGCCGGGCCAGGGACGTGACCTCCTCCCGCAACTCAACGTTCTCCCCGTGCAGCCGGATTAGGTCCAGGAGGTAACCGATCCGCCGGGTCGCCCAGAGGCGCGGGATGAACTCGTGCCCCTGCGCCTCCGCGGGGAAGTGGGCCGGATAACTAAACCGCTGTCGGGCGCCGTTCACGGTCCCCTGCAAAGTGATCGGCCCATCGCCCTGGCCCGCATACCGCCCTACCGCCACCACTTGCGCCCCGCGGAACAGGTCCGGTAACGGCGCGGGATAGAGACGGGTGACGCGCACGGCCTCCGGGAAAACCAGGGTCGGGTCCGTGAGCGCCGGCTCCTTCACCTGGGTGAAGAAATTGGACACCTTCACCTCGAGGTCTTCCTCGGGCAGGACATATTGGCTGGAGGCGCGCGTGGCCTCGGTGATCTGGTCCAGGAGGTGCGTGTTCACGTCGTGACCGAGCCCGAAGCAAAAGATCCGAGTCGCCTCCGCCCCCGGTCGCCGGACCGAGGCCACAATCCGATCCGGCTCCGTCTCGCCCACGGTGGGCTGGCCGTCGGTCAGGAAGATGAGGAGGTAAGGCCGGTGGCTCTGGGCGGGCCGTTCGGCGAGGGCGTTGGTCAGGGCGTCCTGGAGGGCGGTGCCGCCGGCGGCCTGGAGGTCGTTCACGAACGCCGCGGCGCGCTCGCGGTTGGGCTGCGAAGCCTCGACCAAAGCGTGGAACAGCGGTTCGGTCTCGGTGGAGAAACGGATCAGCTCGAAGCGGTCGCCTGGGTTGAGGCTGGCGATGCAGAACAAGAGAGCTTTCTTGGCCTGGGCGAGTTTGGCGCCGGCCATCGAGCCCGAAGTGTCCAGCACGAAGGCGACGTCTTTCGGCAGGTTTTTGGCGGTCTGGGTTTCCACCGCCGGCGTGGCGAGCAGGAGGAAATAGCCATCCTCACCCGGCCTCCGTTGAGTGAGCAGGCTCAACCCCACGTCCCCTTTCTCCGGGGCGAAGTACAGCTCGAAGTCCGTGTCCGGCTTCACGTCCTTCGACTCGAAGGAGACGGTGGCGCCCCGGTCACCGTCCCGCCGGATCTCAACCGGGTGGGTGGGCGAGTAGATGGATTTAAGGGGCCGAGTGGTGGTCAACTCGACTTCGAGCCGGACGGTCTGGATTGGCTTGGCGGAGAACTTCTCCGTGTTCAGCGGGTAGAGATAGCTGATCAAGCCCGCCTCGGCCTTCAAGAGCTGCGTGTAGGCCAACGTTACGCGTTTCTTGCTCTGGGGTTCGATGGGGAAAATGCGCACCCGGAAGGCGTCCCGGCCTGCATATTCCAAGAGCGCCGGATCCCGGAGCTTGCGGACAAGGTCCTCGTAGAGCTGGCGGGCCTTGTCGGCGCTGAGGAGTTCGGCCCGCACCGGCTTGCCGTTGACCTCCATGCTAAACTTGTCGATCTGGGCGCCGGTAGGAATGGGAAAGACATAGGTGCCTTCAAGCTGGCGGTCGTTGGGATTATAGAACTCCTCCTCCACGGTCGTGCTGGCCACTTGATCGCGGATCCGAGCCCGGACGCGGTGGTAATTCACCTCCAACGGCGCGAAGGCATAGGGCCGGGGCAGGGGGATCGGGCGGGGGAAGGGCGGCACCGGCTGGGGCGGCGGCAACGGCCAGGGCGGAGAGAAAGGGTCGTGCACAATGATGAGGCCATCCGCGCGCCCCCGGGCCGCCACCACGCCCAACAGGAGGAGCACCCCGAGGGTCTTGGTCCAACTCACAACGAACCAACGCTTCATACCCGATTAGACGCGGGATGCCCCGGGAATGCTCCCGCCGCCCGCCCTGATCCTCGGCTAATTTGGCCGGTGCCGTAAGAAGATGCCGAAAAAAGGGACGCGGGACCACTTTTTGGTTGACGAAGTGCTATAGATT
>JAJXTA010000278.1 GCA_021784265.1 bacterium
CGTCGTTGGTCAGGGCCATCGTGGGATTCGGCCACCGATACACCCAATAACCCGTCGCCTGGTCGGTGGCGTTGGTGTTCTGACGCCAGCTCACCAGCAGCCGGGGCTGATTCGTCACCGCGCCTCCGCCCAGGGGCATGATTTGCGGCGCGTTGTTCACGCGCAACTCCGTGGGCGCTTGCGGCGGCAACCGCCGATAGGCCGTGGCCAAAGCGCCAGGCGACACCGCCCCGTCGCGCCCGAGCAAATCGCGCGCCGTCACAAAGTAATAGAACTGTTCCCCATCCACGAAGGCCGGGTTCAGGTAGCCCACGTGGGGTGGACCGTTGGTGGGGAAATGCACGCGGCCAACCGAATGACCGTTGTTGTCGGCAAAAAAGTAGGTGGTGGTGTCCGCCGGGTCGTCGGCCGCACCCGGTCCGTGGCCGGTCGAGAAGTCCTTCAGCGCCATCACCGGGGCTGTGTTGGCGCGGGTGAAGTTCGTGGTGCCGTAGAGGGTGGCCAGGGTGGGTGGGGTGACGTTGAAACCCGCCGCCTCGGCCGCGGCGCGCGGGATGCGCCACACGTTAAAGCCAAAGCTCAGGAGCGCCAGACGCCGCAGCTCGTCGGGCGTGCCCCAGCGCAGGCGGATCACCAGATGATCGCGCGCGGCGTTGGTCACGACCTGGAACGGATAGCCCGGCGCCGGCAGGCTGATCACCAAACCCGGGGTGAGCGTGACCCGCCCCACGACGTCCCCCGAAACGCCGGTGCCGGCGTCATAATCCCGCACTTCATAGGTGGTGATGTTGGTGATGGCTTCCGAGAACGCCTGGCCCGCGCAGAGCGTCAGCCCCGGATTCATGTGCGCCAACAAACCCACCGCCTGGGCGGTCGCCGGGTCGCTGGCGGCCACCTGAAAGGCCAGGGCCACCTTCTGCGGCAACGCCACATTCGTAATCCCAGGCACGCCGTGGAGCAGGGTGTTCAACGCCTGGCCCAACTCGGACAGGTCTTGGCCCAAGCCGGTGGATTGGTTCAGCAAGCCACCAATGACCGCCGGGTCGCTCTGCTGGGCGATGGTCCCGCGCAGCGTGAAGGGGGCGTTGTTCGTGGGGTTGCCCAGCTTGCGATAGACCGCGAAGGACTTGCCGGCCAACACCCGCGGTTGGGGCGAGCCCAGCCGCAGATAGGACAACCACGGCCCGCCGCTCCCGGCCTGGATGGTCGTGCCGACGGTGAAGACCAGGTTGCTCACGGGGGTCTGCGCCGGCAGTCGCGACGCCAAGAGGAGACCCAGGCCGGTGGCCGCGGCCCACGTGAGGCCGGCCACGCTCCAGCGGCGGGGGGGGCGCGCCGCGGCTGGGCTTCGCACCCACGCGCCCGTGGAGCGACGAGCGCTCCCTGAGGTTCGCGGCTCGGTGGCGGCGGCGCCTCGCGCGCGCGCGGCCAACGGGGCCAGTGGGATTCGACCGTTCATCAGTAATCCAAGGAGTAAGAGATGCCGCCGTTGCTCAGCACCCCCTTCACGGTGATGCCTTTGCAGGCCCCGATGCAGAACGGGCAGTCGCCGATTTGGCCGCAGAGGTCGGCCGAGGCCCCCAGCTCGAGCTGGTTGGCGCTCAAGGCCATGAAGACGGCCCAGTCAACATGCGCGCTAATGATGCACAACAGGGAGACGTCCACCCCCATCTTTTGCCGCCCGCCCAGCGTCCCCAGGCGCGGACCGCCCTCGTAATAGACCGCCGTCGTCGCGTTGGCGTCAATGTCCAGCATGCAGCTCGAGGTGTTGAAGAGGATCTCCGAGAGCGACAAACCGCCCCCGGCCTCGACGTAGAGCCCGGTGAACTCGGCCGGGTTGCTCAGCACCTGGTCCGCCTCCGGGTCCACGAATTTGAGGGGGTCCAAGGAACAGGCGTGGCCGGCGAAGATGCCCGCCTGCACGTCCACCGGGATGCCCAGGACGAGGATCGAGCCGGCGGCTTTGGCCGCGAAATAGTTCTCCAGCTCCCCGATGGCGAGCGAGGCGCCGATCTCCTTGAGGCTGCAGCCCTCGAAGCCGGCCTCGCCCTTGATATCCAGCATCCCGCCGATCCCGAGCACCGCCCCGCTTTGCAGGGTCCATTTGGCATCCGCGCTCAGCGTTAGGGCGCTGCCGGGCGTCGGGCTGATGCCGGCCCAGTCCAACGACACGTCCTTGGCGCCGAGCGTGATCTCCGCCGCCGGCGCCCCGGGCGGGATGCAGTCCACCGGCACCGATTGCGAATCCAGTTCCTTGATGTCCATGTAGGCATGGAAGTTCATCTCGTCGGGCAGGTTCATCTGGACGGTGGCGTCCAGGTGGATCTTGCGCAGGGAATCGCCGTTGAAGGTGGGGGCGCCCCGGAGCTTGGCCGACAAGAGGGACTGGCTCAGAAACCCGGCCCCCTTCAGGTTTTGGAAGACGCCATCCTGCGCGCCAATGATCTGCGAGGCTAAACCGTCGCGGATGGCTCCGTTGATTTGGTCGAACAGGCCGTCCATGAGTTGGTCCAGGAGGAAATCGTCGTCGTAGAGGAAGGCCCGCAGGGCCTGCTGGTAGTTGGACACCAAGGGCGAGCCCAGAAACGCGTTGACCAGCTCGGTCTGCAACGCCTGCCGCGCCGCCGCGGGGTCGGCGGTGAAATAATCGCCCGCCGGGCTCAGGGCCGCCGCCAGGCGGTTCGAAAGGTTGACCCCGGCGGCCTGCAAAAACCACGCCACCGCATTGCCATCGTTCACGGCCCCGTTCAGGGCATCGGTGAAACCGCCGCTCCCGCCCTCGACCTGCGCGCGCAATTGGTCGAATTGGCTCTTGAGGTCCTGCAATTGGCTCTGGGCCTGGTCCAGAGTCGGCCCCAAGTCCGACAACAGCCCGTCCACCTGATCGCCGGTCAGGCTGGCGAGGAACCCCAGGGCGGGTCCTTGGTCCTGCACGAGCTGCAGCAGGATGGCGCGCACGACGGGGTGGTGCCCTTGCGCATCTTGGGCCAGGAGGCTGAGGAACAGCCCGAGGGTGTTGTCCACGTCGGCCAAGGTTCGATGGACCTGCCCCAAGACGCTGTTGGCTTGGTTAGCCGCGCCGTTGAGGCCGGCGAGGGCCCCGGCGAGGCCGTTGGCCGGGTCGGCGACAATGCTGGCGACATTGGTCAGAAACCCTTGCGGGTTGGTTTGATAGGCGCTGGCCAGCGCCCCGTACAAGCCGGTCACCGCCGGCGCCAGCGCGGTGCCCAGCACCGGCTGGAAAAAGCCGCCGGCATCCTCCCGCAAGGCGCGCTCCAAGTCCTGGAAGCCGCTGGTATCCAGCGCGGTGTGCAGGGCCTGCTGCACGGCATTCGAGACGCTCGTTAAGGGCCCGTTCACCTCGCCCAAGGCGTCGTTGACGAAATCCAACACCTTCAGCCGGGGCAACTGCACGTTGATATCCTGGGCGAAATCCAGGTCCACTTTGCCCGGCGACAGCTCCTTGAGCCGGCTGTCCACATCCAGAACGGGCAGGACCACCTTGGCGGTGCCGAAGCCGGCGAAGTCGTGCAAGACCGCGTTCCATTGCAGGGGATAGTCGAAGTAGGCGACTTCGATCCAATCGCGCTGGGCGCGCGGGTGGTATTGATCGGTCGTGGCCGGGTTTTCGTAATCCGCCAACGCCACGCCCTGCGCCGCCGGCCAGCCATCGGCGGAGGGATCGAATTTGGCCGTATTGAAGTAGTTGCTCGAGTTGACGCTCCAGCCGCGGTCCGGAGCCTGGCTGTCCGCGGCGGGCCAGCCGCCCATGATGGCAAGCTGGGCGTGGTTAGTGTCCACCGGGGCGAGATGGAGATGCACCTTGACGTCCGCGAAGAACGGTACGCGCAGCTTGCCCACCAGGTTGTAGAAACCGGCGGCGGGCCGCCCCGCCGTCTCCCAGTTGTTGAAGTAGCCTTCCGTAGCCGTCGAAAGGGGAAACACGCTCGTGCCCGAGCTCTGGAGGGAGAGTTGGGCGGGCACGGGGAACCGGGAGTCTACCCCGGCCACGGCGTCGGCCACCGTGACGAGGTTGCCGTTGGCTTTGAATCCCAGGGAGGCCTCGAGGGCCTGCGGGATGAAGGGTAGGGTGGTGCGCACCCCCAACACCAAGAACCGCGGCCCGGTGCCGCACACGTCGTTGGCGAGCGGATGAAAATCAATACTCTGGGGCGCGAAGGCCACGTGCCAATAGTTCAGCCACTTGTTTCCGCTGGCGGCCGGCACCTGGGCCGAGGCCAGCTCGCCGCGGCAGGTGAGTTTCATCCGCTCGAACTCCTGCTGGAAGCCCGCGGGTTGGTCCGGGAAGTGGATGGCTCCGTCGGTGCGCGACGCCCAGTTCTCACTGTCGAGGAAGGAAAGCCGATAGGTTTCGAAGGTAAAGCTGTAACCGTAAAGGACCAGGTTGGTGGGAAAGGTCAGCGACTCATGGATGCCGCTCACGCCGCCGAAGCGCGCGTAATACTTCGAGCGCGTGGTGAGCGGGTACCACCCCGTGTCCTCATTGGCCAGGAAGCTCCGCCCCTGGGCCGCCGCGCCGAAGTCGGTGGTGGCCCGGAAGTTCAACCCGGCATAATTGGCGAAGCCGTCGGCATAACTGGTGTCGCCGGGGCGCTCGACGTAGGCGGGATCGCTGGCATCGCCAAATCCCGTCAGGAGCAGCACGGCCGGGCGCTCGGCGTCGGCCAGCGCGGTTTGGTCTCCGCGCAGGAAGGTGCCGGGCATGTGATAGGCCCCGCTCTGGAGGTCGCTGGTCTGTTGGGCGAAGTTGGTTCCTTGCACATACCCCCAGGTCAGGTTGGTGGCCGCCAGCGTGCCGTAACCCAGCAGCCCGCCGTCGGGCGTGAAGTTGAGCTGCCCTCCTTGCGGGCTGAACGGCAGTTGCCCGGGCCCTGCTCCCGCCCCGGCGCAGTTGGTTTCCTGGCAGTCGCGCCCGTACTGCACCGGCACCGGCCCCGCAAGCGGCAGAAAGCTGTTCGAGGAGACCCAGCCGTTGGTGAAAAGCAATTGGCCCCCGGCGGCCACGTCGAGCTGAGCCCCGTTGGCCGGTCCGCTGTAGGGGAAGTGGGGGCGCAATTCCGGCGGGTTCAACGCGAACTGCCCCGCCAGCCGGGCCACGCCATTGACATCGGCGGTGAAGGTGATCGGGCTCCCCGAGGTGACTCCGATATTGCGGTAATAACCATCGTTCGACACGCGGTTAGCCGTGTCGGGGTCCGCCAGGGCCGCCCGCGCGCTGGTCAGC
>JAJXTA010000279.1 GCA_021784265.1 bacterium
ATCTGCACCCGTAGAGGTTGGTGAAGCCGTAGATGCGGACGCCCCGGCCCAGCTTGACGTCCGGGGCGATCTGCTGATGGGTAGGAGCCGGGGTGCTCATGCGCCGACGAGTTCGGGCCGCCGCGCCTGATAGGGCTTGGTGAGCGGCGGGGCCTCGAGGATCACCTTCTCGCCGGTCAGCGGCACCGCCGCCCCGTGCTGCTTCAGTGACGCCGACGAGGCCTCCAGAATCTTCACCAGGTTCAACCCCTGGACACCGTCGCTGAGCGGTTGCCGGCCTTCCTGGATGCAATCCAGAAAATGCTGGCACTCGATTTTCAGCGGTTCCTCCTGCTTGACGTAAGGCGAGTAGATGTCGCCGTAATGGTAGGCATATTGGAACTCGGCAAACGTGTCGTAGTGCGGCGGCACCTCAACGCGCGCGTCATAAATCCGGATCTTCTCCAACGGCGCCACGTCGTCGTACACGATCATCCGGCGGCTGCCCACGATCGTCATCTCCCGAACCTTGCGCGGGTCCAGCCAACTGTTCTGGATGCAGGCGCAACGCTCCTTGCGGAAGGTCAGGTGCATCGTGGTTACGTCTTCGATCCCCGGGGTGACATGGGCGTTGCCCGAGCAGCTCACCCGCAACGGCTCCTCATCCATGATGTAGAGGATGATCGAAATATCGTGCGGGGCGAGGTCCCACGCCACGTTGATGTCCTTCTGGAACAACCCGAGGTTCAGACGCCGCGAACTGATGTAGCGGATCTCCCCGATATCCCCGGCATCCACGATCTGCTTGATCCGGCGGACCGCCGCCGAATACAGGAAGGTGTGGCCGATCATCAAGACGAGCCCCTGCCGCCGCGCCAACTCGATCAACTCCTCGCACTCCGCCGACGAGGCCGCCATCGGCTTCTCGATCATTGTGTGCTTGCCCGCCTGCAGACTGGCTTTGGCCATGGCGTAGTGGTGGCGGACCGAGGTGGCGATCACCACCGCGTCCAATCCCGCGCCGTTGAGCATGTGGTCGAAGTCCAACGCCCCTTCCACCTCCGGATACAGGGTCTTGAGGTGTTGCAGACGCCGCTCGTCCACGTCGCACATCATCTGCATCTCGCAGGCGGAGAGGCTCCGGAAGTTCCGGATGAGGTTGGGCCCCCAATACCCGCAACCGACAATCCCGACTTTTACTGGGCTCTTCATCTTTGGTCCTTTCTTACTAGGCGGACATGGTTATGGCAGGCTGAATCCTAAGAGTGATCCGCGGGGTGATGCAGGGCCGGAAGCGCGTGCGGCGGCGGCACTTCAACCGCGGGGCGACGCCGCGCCTTTGCTTCGCGGACCTGCTCGAGCAACGTGCGGAACGTCTTGGCCATGATCACCGCATCGACAAACGGTGACTTGTGGCGCGCGTAGAAAATATCCAGGGCGATCATCTGGCGAAAAGTGGTCTTGTTCTTGCCGGTGACCTGCCAGAGGCCCGTCAGCCCCGGCAGCGTGTTAAAACGCTCCTTTTGCCAGGGCAAATAGTTCTCAAACTCGTACGGCGTGCACGGGCGCGGGCCCACCAGGCTCATCTGCCCGCGCACCACGTTGATGAGCTGCGGCAGCTCATCCAACCCGCTGGCTCGAAGCCAAGCGCCAAAAGGAATCAGTCGGGGGTCTCCGGCGGCGTCGATCTTCGTCATGGGCCGGTCCGAGTGCATCAGAGTCCGGAGGTGGTCCTGGTGTACGCCGGTGTCGGCGTTGTGCCGCATCGTGCGGAACTTGTAGCAGCGGAACAACTTCCCACCTAAACCCACGCGCTCCTGCCGAAAAAAGACCGGTCCGTGCGACACGACCTTGATCACCGCGGCAATCAACGCCA
This sequence comes from bacterium, assembly GCA_021784265.1. GTDB lineage: Bacteria > Verrucomicrobiota > Verrucomicrobiia > Limisphaerales > J093 > JAJXTA01. The sequence goes on from JAJXTA010000279.1 coordinate 1,856, forward strand.
TCAGCGGCAGCAGGCCCGGCAGCAGCACCAAGATGCATGCCAAGTCCAGGGCCCGCTTCCAAACCGGCGCCTCCGCCAAAGAGGGTTCGCTGCCGCCGTCCGCCTGGTGCTCGTCCAGGCACTCCAACAACGTGGGACAGCCCGCGGCCAACCACCGCGGGCACGCGGCGTCCGCCCCCCCGCGCCAAGCGTCCACCCACCGCCGCACCCAGCCCGGCTGAGGGCACGCCCCCTCCGGGCGCGCTCCTGATCGGACGCTCATCCCGCCCTTCGCCATCAACGTGGCGGTCTCTGGTTCACTCTGGTTTTCCACGGCACACTGCAACTAGTTCGTCGTCAGTTTGATCCGACATTTCGTCTCTATTTCCATCGCCCGCCCAGCCGGCCCTCGCTCACTCTAACCCGCCCCGGTGACGGGTGCGTTGACTGCGGGTCACAATCCAGTAAACCCGCAAGGGCTTCATGGCCACCCACTGGAGTCGAGCGCCGCTTGCCCACCGGCCCGCCTCACGCCTTCTGTCGCTCCGGGCTCCCAGTCGGCTGATCCGCAGCCTTGTTGAGCATCGCCCCCACTTCTTTGCGGAGCAGGTCCTGCTCCAGTAGGTAGCTCACATGCTGGGAGAAAGTGCGGAACGAGAGGGCCGCCTGAATCTTGGCCCGCTCGAGGAGCGATTGCGGAATCGAAATGGATGTGGTGGTGAGATTTCGATCAGTGCTCATACCTCAAGGTCGTCATATTTAAGTCGCACAAGCCTTAAGCAGCGGCCGTGCCAGGATAATGCGGGTTGCTGTAACATGCTTGAAATCAGCAGACTATGGGTGAATAACTCGGTGACAATGGGGTTAACAACCTACAAATGCATTGCAATTGAAAATCAAGTTGATCATCGGCATTGCAAATGCATTTCGACGACCCAACTAACCTGCTCGCTCCTTCCTCCACCCGCCGCCACACTCCCGGCCCACTGTCCATCCCTCACCCAGGTTTCGACCACCGGCACCACGCCCGTCGCCTCCATCGTCTCCACCCCCGTGCATCCGAGCGGACGCTTGCCCACGGGGCCGGATCTGGTAACGTGGCGCAGCGATCCGACCGGACCGGTGAAAGACCGGGCTACTTGGGCGTGTCTTCTCCCGGCGATTCGCGCCTCCGCGGAGTGAATCCGCGAATTAAGCCGATAAACTGGGAACCGGTCAGCGCTGAATAGAATAGAAATCTAGATGGTCCAACCGACCAGAGCGAGCGCATGAAAAGGGTGTTCATCCTGAGTGAAACCATCGGCTCCGCCTCGAAGGCGGAAGCGCCGCTGCTCCCACCGGTTCCCCGATCCGGGTATGCGCCCGCAGTTCCGTAACAAGCGCCTCGTCCTCCCCGTCTGAATCACCACGAATATGCACCTCCCATTTCGCAAAGCCTTGGCCCCGTCGATTCTAGCCATCCTGGCGGTCGGGCTGCCAGGGTGCGCCTCCTACGGCGTGAAGAACCCCTCCGGCGTGCCCGTGACCGAGATGCGGGCTGATGAGCGTGGCTTCGTCGCTGGCACTGGCATCGAGTCCCAAGACCTGGTGGCCGTGACGGACAAAATGTCGCGGAGCATCCTGGCGATTCCCCAAATCGCCAACGCCCAAGGCACGCCCCGCATCGTCCTGGATCCGGTCAACAACGAGACCCGGTTCCCGATCAACAAGGACATGTTCCTCGACCGGATCCGGATCGCCTTGAACACCAAGGCACGCGGCAAGGTGCTGTTCTTAGCGCGTGGCCACATGGCGGTGCTCGAACACGAGCGCGAGTTGAAGCAGAGCGGCCAAGTGACCAGCACCACCAACCCCAACGTCGTCGAGTTTAAGGGCGCCGATTACTTCCTGACCGGCAAGCTCGAGGGCTTGACCACCCGCACGGCCCAAGGGACCAGCGACTACATCCTCTACAGCTTCGAACTCATCGACGCCCGCACCAGCGACATCGTCTGGGAAGACAGCGCCGAAATCAAGAAGCAGGGGTTGGACGACGCCTCCTACCGCTAATGAGACTATGGCTGGTTTGGGGCAGCCTCGGCGCGTGCGTCCTCCTCAGCGGGTGCGCCACCACCGAACGGATGGCGGACTGGCCGCGCACGGGCGATCCCTTGATCGATGGTCAGACCGCCATCGCCCATGCCCCGGCCCGGGACAAGCCGCTCTGGGAAGACCGCACGGCGGCGGTGGCGATGCGCCGCGGCCAGTACGACTTGGCCAAATCCCTGCTCGACGACGTCCTCCTGACCATCGGCGGCATCAGCGCCAAGGATCCCAACGCCCGGAAAGCCCGCAGCCTCTTTCACGGCGAGGCCCGCAAGACCTTCCACGGTGAACCCTACGAGCGCGTCATGGCCTATTACTACCGCGGCATTCTTTACTGGATGGACGGCCAACCCGACAACGCTCGCGCCTGCTTCCGCAGCGGCGAGATCGAGGACAGCGACACCGAGAACCGGCGCTACGCCGGCGACTACGCCTTGCTCGACTACCTGGACGGCTTCGCCACCGCCAAGCTCGGCGGCGACGGCTCCGACGCCTTCAACCGCGCCCAGCGCGAGGCACGCCTCACCCGCTTTCCGCCTTATGACCCGCGCGCCAATGTCCTGGTCTTCGCCGAATACGGCAACGGCCCGACTAAGTTCGCCACCGGCGAGTACATGGAGCAGCTCCGCTTCCAGCCCGGGGTCTCCCCCGACCATGCGGCGCTCCTGCGTGTCGATCACCAGGTCGCCCGCCTGGATCCTTACGACGACCTCAACTTCCAGGCCGTCACCCGGGGCGGCCGAGTGATGGATTACATCCTCGGACGCAAAGCGGTCTTCAAGTCCACCACGGACACGGCGGGAACCGTGGCCTTGATCGGCGGGGCCGGTCTGGCCCTCACCGGCAACCGCGAGGCGGAGGAGGCCGGCCTGGGCTTGATCGCCGCCGGTCTCATTAGCAAAGGCCTGTCCGCCCTCACCACGCCCGCGGCCGATGTCCGCGCCTGGAACAACTTGCCCGAGTATTTGAGCTTTGCCGCGGTGCGCCTCCCCGCGGGCCAGTACACCGCCACCGTCGAGTTCCTGGCCTCCAGCGCGAGCACCACTGCCAGCTTCTCCAAGACGATTACCATCACCGTCACCGACCCTGCGCGGGACACCGTGGTCTTCGTCAGCGACAAGAACCAATAAACCTGCTCCTTTGCCCTATGAAACCTGAATTCCTCCTCGCCGGGCTCGCCGGCGCCACCGTGGTGCTCGCCACCGGCTGCACCTCCGTCTCCGAGTCGGCTCGGAGCGCCACCCAGACCATCGTCACGGGCCACGAAGGCGGCGCCTATGCCCCCGTCAACACCACCAAGTACGACTTGGAGAACA
>JAJXTA010000280.1 GCA_021784265.1 bacterium
ACCCTGCCCGCCAATGACCGGATCGACTTCACCGTGGGCAATCTGGCGGGCCGGGAAATCCCGCCGCGGGCCCGCTGGGTCTGGGCCGCCCCGCGGCACGACCCGGCGGCGCGAGGGCAAACGGTTTATTTTCGCCGCGTGGTGAACCTGACGCGGCTGCCGAGCGCAGCCGCGGTGGTCGTGACGGCCGATCACAAGTTCAGCCTCTTCGTCAACGGCCAGGAGGCCGGCTCCGGGGACGAGTGGGAGAAACCGCGCCTGATCGATATCCGGTCGCGGTTGGTGTTGGGGCGCAACGTGTTCGCGCTCCGCGCGGAAGGCGCGGGCGCGGGGGACAAGCAGCCTCGTCCGGCGGGGCTTTATCTCTTGGCCCGGTTGCGCGCGGAGGCCGGAGGCGCGGGGCAGCGGGGGGCGAAACGCTGGGACTTCGGCTCCGATGCGGGCTGGCTGTGCTCGACGCAGAAGCGGGAGGGGTGGGAGAAGGTGAGCTTTGTTCCACGGGGTTGGCGCCACGCCACCGAACTCGGGGAGGCCGGCATGGTCCCCTGGCGGCTGGAGGATCCACTGGCCGCCGCTTGGTCGGGGGCCGCCCGATACGGGCGGGTGCGGGTGGCGTTGACGGATAACGACCCCTTGATGAGCGCGATGGGGCGCCCCAACCGGGAGCATGGTGTGAGCCGCCGCGCCTCGGTGGCGACGACCCTGGAGGCGTTAGAGTTGACCAACGGCGCCACGCTGGCTGGGCTGCTCAAAGACGGCAGTGCGCACCTGCTCGCCGCTTATCCGGCCTCCGGGACGGCGCTCGTCCAACAGCTCTACACTTCGGCCCTGGGGCGATCACCGACCCCCGCCGAACAACGCCTGGCCGGCACGCTGGTCGGCAACCCGCCCCAGCAGGCCGGGGTGGAGGATCTGCTCTGGTCCATGACGATGTTGCCCGAGTTTCAACTGATCTACTGACGATGAATACCCTCGCTCCCTTTTCTTCGGATCCACACGGTGCCGCGGGGCGCCGGCTCAAACGCCGGGAGTTCCTGCGCACGGCCAGCGCCGCGACCTTGGGCGCGCTCGCGGCCGGCTATCCCCGGCAACTCCTGGCGGATGCGCCTCCGTCCAAAGCGACGGCGGACACCGTGATCGTGCTCTGGATGGCCGGCGGCATGGCCCATACCGAAACGTTCGATCCCAAACGCTATACCCCCTTCGAGAAAGGCCTGGAGTCCAAAGCGGTCTTGAGCACCTTCCCGGCCATCGACACCGCCGTGGATCACATCAAGTTCTCCCAGGGGCTGGAGAAGATTGGGGCGGTGATGGACCGGGGCACCTTGATCCGTTCCTACATGGCCGGGGATCTCGGTTTCATTCTCCATACCCGTCATCAGTACCAGTGGCACACCGGTTATGCCCCCCCGCAGACCGTCGCCGCCCCGCACCTGGGCGCGGTGATCGCCCGCACGCTCGGACCGGTGAATCCGGCCCTCCCGGCCTTCATCGACATCGGGCAGCGGTTCGACGTGGGCGAGGGGGAGGAGTTGAAGTCCTTCCACCAAGCCGGCTTCCTGGGGAGCGAGTACGGACCGTTCTTGATCCCCAACCCGGAGAGTGCCGCGGCCAGCGTGCGGCCGCCGGAGGGGATGAGCGCCTCCCGGTTCCAAAACCGGGAACGGTTCTACCGCCGCTTGCTCGAGGCCAGCCCGGTGGGGCGTTACGGGAGCGAGTACCAGAAAGAATCGTTGTTGCGGTCGTTTGACGCCGCTCATCGGCTCCTGAATTCTCCCGCCGCCAAAGCCTTTGACTTGGCCCTCGAACCCAAGGCCAGTTACGACCGCTACAACACCGGGCGGTTCGGTCTGGGTTGCCTCTTGGCCCGCCGGCTCACGGAGGTCGGGGCGCGCTTCATCGAGGTGACCAGCGAGTATATCCCCTTCCAGTACTGGGATACGCACGAAAACGGCCACACCCGGGCGGTGGGAATGAAGCAGGAGATCGACGCCCCGGTGGCCCAGTTGGTCCGCGACCTGGAAGCGCGGGGGTTGTTGAACCGGACCCTCATCGTCCTGGCCAGCGAATTCAGCCGCGACCTCATCACCGAAGGCCGACCGGACAAGACCGTGAAGAACCAGGTCCAGGTGCCGGACCGCATCGAGGACATGAAGTTCTACGGGATGCACCGGCATTTTACCGCGGCCGGCTCGGTCCTCTTGTTCGGCGGTGGGGTCAAGAAGGGGCATCTCTACGGCCGCACCGCGGACGAACGCCCCGTCAAAACCATCGAGAACCCGGTCCGGATACCGGACCTTCACGCTAGCCTCTACGGTGCCCTCGGGATTTCCCCGCGCTTGAGTTACGAAGTCGAGCGGCGGCCGTTCTACGTGACGTACAACGGCGAAGGCAAGCCGATCACCGACCTGTTCGCCTGAGCCGACCCGCGGCGGCGCTCACACGCCCCAGGCTCGCCGGGCTTTACGGGCGCGGAGGCGCTCGTTGGCCTCGCGGTCGCTGACAAACCGCTCCTTGGGCGCGTCCCAGATCAGTTTGCGATCCAGGCGGATGGCGATGTCGCTGAGGTGGCAGAGGAGGTCCGCCTGAACGGCGTCCTGGATAGGGCAGATGGCCGGCTGTCGGCTCTTAACCGCCTGGATGAAGTTGCGGGCGTGGTGGTCGCTGTGCACCAGGCGGAGGTCACTCGACCCGAACTTTTCCTCGACGAGCTTTTCCGGGGAGGTATGGATGGTGGAGCGATCGACCATGACCCAGCCTTCGGTGCCTTCGAAGGCGGTGCCGTGGCCGGCGCTGGCCGCGTACTTTTGCTCCCAGGGCCGGAGATCGTTCATTTCCGTGCGTTCGCCATACCCGTTGGGCGCCCCCTTGTAGCGCAGGCGCACGCCGTCGGCGAAGCTGAAATGGACGTCCCAAGCCACCGCCGTATTGCAGGCGCCTTCCTTGGGAAAGATGCCCTTGCCCTCGAGCTCCACGCTCCCCTTCATCATCGCCGGGTGACCCCAGTAGGCAATGTCCAAGGGATGCACGCCCCAACCGGCGACGAAGCCGAGGGCGTAATCGGAAATGTACCACCAGGTCTTCCAGCCCCCGGGGAGGCCGTCGTCGAAGCACTTGTCCGCGGTATAGGGGCTCTCGGGGGCGGGGCCTAACCAGAAGTCGTAGTTGAGGCCGGCGGGGACCGGGGTGGGGGTGGTCGAGCCGCCTGGGCGGCTGGCGGGGGCCCACACGTTGACCTGCTGGAGCTGGCCGATGCGACCGTTGCGGACCAGCTCGCAAGCCAGGCGGAACTGACCGCTGGAGCGTTGCTGGGTGCCGAACTGAAAAATGCGCCCGCGGCGTTGGACCGTTTTACGGAGGAGCAGGTCGTCCGCCACCGTGAGGCCCATCGGTTTCTCCAGGTAGATATCTTTGCCCGCCCGTGCGGCGGCCAGGGCCACCGGGACATGCCAATGGTCCGGCGTGGCGACGAGCACGGCATCGATGTCGTTGCGCGCCAGCAACTCCCGGTAATCGTTGTAGGTCGCGCAGCCCTGATCGTGGTAATGCTGGTTTACCTGGTTGAGCGCCTGTTCCAGGTTCCGCTGCGCGACGTCGCACAACGCGACGACGCGGGCTTCCGGCAACGCCAGGAAGTTCCCCATGTCGCCCCGACCTTGGGGTCCCACCCCGATACAGCCGACGGCGACCCGGTTGCTGGGGGCGACGGCCCCGTCGGCGCCCAGGGCGGAGGGGGGGATGATTTCCGGAACGGCGCAGGTGGCGACGGTGGCCAAGGTGCTTCTCAGAAAACGACGGCGCGTGATATTCGAGGTCGTGTTCATAAACGAATGTTGAATATTTCCTCTCATTAAGACCGCCCACCGGCCTGCTGTCAAATCCTTGTGGGTTTGATGACTTAGGTACGGGTACCGATCCTGGATCGCGGCGGAAGGGACGCCGGGCGGGGCCGGTACCTGCGGCGGGCGGGGTCTTGGACGAGACCATCGTTTGCTTCGGGTGCGTTACCGCCCGGACGGACAAGCACGGGAAGCGTTTGACGCGGGCGGGCTTGCGGCATCTGGTGCGCCCGGCCCGACGGACATTTCCGCAGATGCCCGGAGTGGCGTTCCATGGGTGGAGCCACGACCGCAGCCCAGCGACGCTGGCCCTGATCCGCTACGCCAACCAGTTGGCCGTGGAAGAGTATCCCGACCGGCCAGCGGGCGGGGTGCCGTAGGGACTTGGGTCTCGGATGGCTCGAGCGTCGGTGGGGCGAGTCGGGGGTACGGCGCGGGCGCGCGGATTACGTCTTGCGGAAGACCAAGTCGCCGCTCTTGACGCTGACCTTGAGGTGATCGCCCGGCTGGAACTCGCCAGCCAGGAGCTTGGCGGCCAGCGGATCGAGTAACCGCGCCTGGAGGGTCCGTTTGAGGGGGCGGGCGCCGAACTGCGGATCGTAGCCCTCGCGGGCGAGCAACGTGCGCGCCGCGGGCTCCAGCGCCAGGCTCAACTGCTGCGCGGCGAGGCGGCGTTCTACCGCACGCAATTGGATCTCGATAATCGCGTCCAAATCCTCCGGCTTCAGAGGACGGAAGAGGATGATGTCATCCACACGATTGAGGAATTCGGGGCGGAAATGGCGTTGCAGCTCGCCCCGCAGCTCGGTCTCGAGCTGCCGCCAGGCCGCGGGAGTCACCTCGCCCGCCTGACAGACCTGCTGCAGGCGGGCGGAGCCTAGATTGCTGGTGAGGATGCAGATGGTGTTCTTGAAATCGACTGTCCGCCCTTGGCCGTCGGTGAGACGCCCATCGTCCAGGACTTGGAGCAGGACATTGAAGAGGTCTGGATGGGCCTTTTCGATCTCGTCGAAGAGCACGACGGTGTAGGGGTGGCGCCGGACCGCTTCGCTGAGTTGCCCGCCTTCCTCGAAGCCGACGTAGCCGGGCGGGGCGCCGATGAGCCGGGCGACACTGTGTTTCTCCATGTATTCGCTCATGTCCAGGCGCACCATGGCGCGCTCGTCGTCGAACATGAACTCGGCCAGCGCGCGGGCCAGCTCGGTCTTGCCCACCCCGGTGGGGCCGAGGAAGAGAAAGGACCCGAGGGGCCGGTTGGGGTCTTGCAGGCCGCTGCGGGCGCGGCGCACGGCGCTGGCGATGGCGGTGATCGCCTCGTCCTGGCCCACCACGCGCTGGTGAAGGCGCTCTTCCATTTTGACCAGTTTCTGGCGTTCACCTTCG
>JAJXTA010000281.1 GCA_021784265.1 bacterium
GGGTGGCAGCTATGGGAATCCAGCCACCACTCTCAATTTCAACGGCCCGAACATGTTCACGCCCGTGGCTGCGGACTTTGCCCAAATGCAGACGGCGCTGGGCAACGACGGTTTCGCGGGCTGGACCGCGTTGGACGGCTCGAAGGTGGCCCTCTTCTGTCCCGACGCGGCTTCCACGTTCATGATGGTTCTGGTGGGGGCGGGATGCTTGATCGTGATGAAGCGGCAGGTGGCGCCGGCGCGATGAACCGTTGTCAAGCCGCGGCGCGCGGACGAGTATGGCCGCGCCCTGGGCCGGCTGCGGTTCCGAGCCGCGCCCGGCGGGTTACGCTCCGCGAGACGGTGGGCGGCGCGGGAATCCTCGGCGCTTGGCTTTTGGTTCACGTGCTCTCCGTTGCTGCCGCCGGGCCATCGACGACTCCAGGCGCGAACATGCCTCTGACGCTTCACCTCGCGGTCGCAGCGCCGAAACCTCCGGAGCGGGTGGCGGAGGTCACGCTCCGCAACTCCTCGAGCGGGCCGTTGCGCCTCTGGCGGGATACCTGTTCCTGGGGCTATGAGCCCTTCCAACTCCTGGTCACCGACGCCTCGGGCGAGACGACCGCTTACCCGCGGAAACGGATTGCGTGGCGCAAGAACGTCCCCCAAAGCTTCAGCTTGGCGCCCGGGAAGCCGTGGGTACTCAAGCTCGCGTTGGACCCCGAGCACTGGGAAGGCCTCCCCGCCACGGTGTCTGGCGGCCAAATGGGGCTCGCCGTTCGAGTGAGTTATCGCGTCCCCAAGGATCAGGAGGCGACGGCGGCAGGAGTGTGGACCGGCGAGATCAAGTCGAACACGATGCGCCTCGACACGCTTCCGCGATAGCGACCGCCCCTGCCCGCGGGCGCGAATCGGCCTCGGGCCTAGGGGGCGGAAGCCACCAACCGTATGCTCTCGACGGCGACGCGGGTGGCCGGCTTGCTGCGTTCGGCGCCGCCCCCAGGCAAGGTGGGGGTATCACCGAGCTTCTCCAGGACCTCGTCGCCGCTGGCGAGGGCGCCAAAGGCCGTGTACTGCCGGTCCAGGAAGCGGGCGTCGGCCAAACAGATGAAGAACTGGCTCCCCGCCGAGTCCGGCTCTTGGGAGCGGGCCATCGAGATCACCCCACGCACGTGCGGGCGGTCGTTGAACTCGGCTTTCATCCGGTAACCCGGCCCGCCCGTCCCCCAGCGGCTTTCGGCGGCCGGGTCTTTGGTCAGCGGATCGCCGCCCTGGATCATGAAACCCTTGATGATGCGGTGGAAGGCGGTGCCATCGTAAAACCCTTGGCGCACCAGCTTCTTGAAGTTCTCGACTGTCTGGGGGGCGACCTCGGGCCAAAAGGCGATCACCATCTCGCCGTGGGTGGTCTTGATCACGGCGACTTCGTTCGGAATTGAGCTCATTTTTTGCGCTAATCTAATCCCCACGGCCGCCGCTGGCCAGGAGGAAACGGGCGCACCCACACCGTGATCCAGGCCGGCCCGCGGCGCGGCTTCCACCGCCGCCGTCCACCGGGGCCGATGATTCAGGGACGGCTCAGAACTTTACCGGTTGATCCACGACCCGCGCCAGGCGGCGCAGATACTCCTCGCGGGGAATCGTCACCCCACCCAATTGCCGGGTCGCCGGGGTGAGCATCTGGAGGTCAAAGAGCCCAAAACCCCGTTCCGCCAGACGCCGGACCAGGTGGCAGAGCGCGACCTTGGAGGCCTCGCTGACGCGGTGGAACATCGATTCGCCGGCGAACAGCCCCCCCACCGCCACCCCATAGACACCGCCAACCAACCGGGCGCCCTGCCAGCACTCGACGCTATGGGCGTACCCCGCCTCATGCAGCCGGGTGTAGCCGGCCAGGAACGAGGGGCTGATCCAGGTGTTGGTTCGGCCCGGGGCGGGGGCGGCGCAGCCCTCGATCACAGCCGGAAAACTCCGGTCGAAGCTGACGGTGAACCGGCCTTGCCGCAGCACGCGGGCGAGGGTCCGCGACACGTGAAAGCCGGCCAGGGGGAGAATCGCTCGCGGCTGCGGCGACCACCACGTAAGCGGATTGTCCGTCCACGGAAAGATGCCTTGCCGGTAGGCCAGCACCAGCCGCTCGACCGACAAATCGCCCCCCACAGCCACCAAACCGGCGCGCCGGCCCCCGGCGGCGGCCCGGCTCGCCGCCGGAAACCACAGCCGCTCATCCAGCAACACCGGGTCGTGGGACACGGCTCAGCCGTCTTCCTCGAGGGCGGCAAGCAACGCGCCCTCGAAGCGGCCGGCTTGGTCCATGGTCACTAGGTACGGAATACTGGTCTGATTCAGCGCAAACGCCCGGCCCTGGTCGGGGTCCGGACAGCCCAGCTTGAGCCAGCTCCCGATCCGCACGTCGTTGAGCACTTGCAGGAGCCATTCGAGGTCCTCGCGGGTCAGGACCAGGCGGTGGCCGGCGGCGTGGGGGGTGACGCGGTAATGGTTGCGGAGCAACAAGCCGACCCGCTGCTGGTTCTGCCGCCGGTGTTCAGCCATCGCCTCCTGCAGCAGCGCGTCGTCGGCCGGGCGGGCGCCCCCGCCGGCCTCGTTGCGGCTCAGGCGATGGTGGCTGGTGGGGACGACGGGGTAGAGCTCGAGCAACCGGCCCAACACCGGCCATTCCAGTTTCCCTAACTGGAACACGTACTTGCCCGCTGCCACTTTCACGAGTTCCATTCAGCCGTCGCGCTCCATGGAGGCGTGAAGGTGATAGCGCTGGAGCTGGTGGACATAGTGCTCGGCCTTCTCCAGGCTCTCGCGCGTCAAGACGCTCTTGCCTTGGCGGTGGACCTGCAGCATGTGCCGCTCCGCCTTGGGTTTGGGCCAGCCAAAAACCACTTGGAAGACGTGCGTCACATAGACCATCAGGTTCACCGGGTCGTCCCAGCAGATGACCAAATAGCCCGGCTCGAGGCTGTCCTTGGGCCGGCTTTGGTTCTCCTGCTCGAGGTCCGGCAGGACCACAGGTGTGGCTGTCTCAGGCACAGGGACTTACTATACCCCCCACCCCGGGGGTTTTCAATCGTCGGCGGAGCGGGCATCGGCCCAAGGCGGCGGTCACCCGATCTCGGCGACTCGCCAGATTGCCGTGGCCTGCGTGGCCAGCCACCGTTGGCGTGCGGCGATGCGCTCCGCCGTCCAGTCGTCGTTTTCGGTCGCGATACGCCGCGTGATGACAAATTCGGATCCCTCGTAAAGCGGCTTCTTCTCGGCGTAGGGCACGTTGCCCGCGTCCTGATTTGGCCCGGCCGCAAGGGGCGTCATATTCCCGATCCGGAACACCCCGCGGTCAATTTGCTCGTCGGTGAATCCCGTCCAGTTGTCTCCCGGATGCTCGGGAAGCACGTGCTCGATGGTGTACTTATCGCTCGCGTAGTCGAAGGCGCGGTTCGACGCCTGCCGCTCGATTTCAAAAAGGATGTAGCGCACCACCTGGCGGTTGCGCGCCGTGGTCGTGCGTACCTGCTTTTCGGTGAACGCCGACCGGAACTGCTCATCGGAGGGATATACCGGACGCAACGCCCGTAGGATGTCGGCGGTGGCCGCCAATTCCTTCCGGGCGATCTTCTGCGCCACCCCGTTATACACGCGCTCTTGCTCGTTCGTCGCCAGGTTGCCGATGACGTTGTAACGGAAGGAGGCGATGGCGCACGCCCGCAAAACGCGGGTGAACTCCGCCTCCGCCAGCGCTCGCCGGGCGGCGAGCAGCAGGGAGTAGGGTTGCCGCACATTGTACATCGCCAGTTCCGCCACGTGCTTTCTCTGGTCCGCGGTCCACATCGCGTCGTCGGCGTCGCTCAGGGCAGCATAGATGTCCGCGTCGCGGTCCAGGTCGCGCAGCAAGGCAAAGACTCCAGCTTTGTCGCGCACGCTCCCCCGGATCGCTTTGAACAAATCGGCATGGCGGGTGAGGGGATTCTGGCTGTTCCAGAACACGCGCAGAAAATCGGGCACGCTTTCGCCGCCCAGTTTCCCCACGATGGCTTCCCAGCGATCCTCCAGCGTGCGCAGCTCGAGTTCATGGCCGCCGGCCCCATGTACTACAGAGAACAGGTGATTCTTGAGCAGATCGGTCGAGGACAGCCGCACCCCGCGCGCATTCAGCGTCTCAAAGACCTTGAACGCGTTCAGTTCATCCGCCACCGAGATGACGGTGAAGAAGAGCCGGTCAGACACCGTATCGACAAACTTCGCCAGCTCTTGTCCGCTGCGGGCTTGTCCAAACCGTTCTTTCACCCTCTCTTCGAACCACTCAAAACTCTTTCGCAGCAGATGCTCCGACGCCTTCAGGTTTCGCTTCGGCGGTGTCTCCAACGGTACGAGATAGGTCTGGTAGTACTGGTCATTGTGCCGATTGAGCGTCAACTTTGAGGTGGCGATCAGTGTCACCGGGTCAAGGAACCCGATGTAGGTCTTGCGGAGCTCATCCGAACGGCGGCGGTTGTCCGCCGCCTCGACCGCGCCGTCCACCAACCGCCGAAGGTTGCTTAAGACTGCCAGCACCAGCAGGCTCAGGGTGGTCATTCGTTGCTGGCCATCGATGATGTCGAATGTCCGTTCGTCCTCCGATTGCAGGACCAAGTAGCCCATGTAGTGCCCCTGCTCGCCGCCGGGCTCCATCATGGCCACGAGATCCTGCCAAAGGTCATCCCACTCCTGTTCAGTCCAGGAGTAATCACGCTGGAACATGGGCACCCGGTACACCAATCCGTTGCCCATCAGTTTTCGAAAGGTCTGGTTTGATATGTTAAAGTTCGTGATCGCCATGGGAATCTCGTGTCGCTAGGCCACAGATTCAGCTCCCACCCTGGCCGCGGCAGGTCGTGCGGTGCGGCCCTAGCCAGCCGCGTTCGCTTCCAGTTCTTTGCGCCAGCCGATCGCCCACGCTTCCCATCGCCAGCCGGCAGGCCTCGGCTTGCCCCTGCGGCTCGGCGACTCCGCCCTCCATGACTGAGGCCTCAACCGCCGTGGTCTGGAATCTCCGGAAACGCCCTGAAATTACTGAATGCATCTTATTGCGCCAGAATAAGTTATACACAGGATCCGGGCCGGCGCTCAGAGGCCCCGCGGCAGCTTCGACCGAACGCCCCCGCTCATTGGCGCCGCCATACCGGTGGTGACCGCGGGATCGCCGATGGAGGTCAGCAATGCCCATGCGAGCACCCTAACGGCTCGGTCCGAGCC
>JAJXTA010000282.1 GCA_021784265.1 bacterium
CTGGCGCTCGACATTCCTCCGGGCGCCAAGAAGCTGCGGCGGCTCATGAACCTGGGCCAGATCGTGCAGTCCCACGCCCTGAGCTTCTTCCACCTGAGCGGTCCGGACCTGTGGTTGGGGTGGGACACCCCGCCCGCGAACCGCAACCTGTTCGGGCTGGCGGCCAGCGAGCCGGAACTGGCGCGTGGGGGCATTCGCCTGCGTCAGTTTGGCCAGGAAGTCATCGAGCTGCTCGGCGGCAAGAAAATCCATCCCGCCTGGGCGGTGCCGGGCGGGGTCCGCACGCCCCTCACCCCCGCCGGGCGCGACGCGATTCGAGCGCGCCTGCCGGAGGCACTGACCATTGCGCAATCCGCCCTCGAACGGTTCAAAGCCCAGTTAACCAAGTTCGAGCATGAGACCCAGATCTTCGGCAACTTCCCCACCCTCTTCCTGGGCTTGGTGGCCCCGGACGGCACGTGGGAACACTACGACGGCGCGCTGCGGTTTGTGGATGGGGCCGGGAACGTGATTGCCGACCACCTCGAGCCGGCCCGTTACGCCGAGGTGATTGGCGAGGCGGTCGAGCCCGCCTCCTATCTCAAGTCGCCGTACTACCGCCCCCTGGGTTATCCCGACGGGGCGTACCGGGTGGGACCGTTGGCGCGGCTGAACCTCTGCACCCGCATGGGCACCGCGCGGGCCGACGCCGAGCTGCTCGAGTTCAAACGGCACGGGTGGGGTGCGGTCACCTCCTCCTTCCTCTACCACTATGCGCGGCTGATCGAGATCCTGGCGGCACTGGAGCGGATCGACCTGGCGCTCGCGGACCCCGACCTGTTCGCCACGCGCCTGCGGGCCGACGCGGGCATCAACAAGCTGGAAGGGGTCGGCGTCAGCGAGGCCCCCCGGGGCACGCTGTTCCACCATTACCAAGTGGATGAGCACGGCTTGATCACGAAGGTCAATCTGCTCATCGCCACCGGCCAGAACAACCTGGCCATGAACCGCACCGTCGCCCAGATCGCCCGGCATTACCTCCGCGGGCCGGAGGTTCCCGAGGCGCTGCTCAATCGGGTGGAGGCCGGGATCCGCGCCTTCGATCCCTGCTTGAGCTGCTCGACCCACGCCGCCGGGCGCATGGCCCTGCACGTGGTGGTGGTCGGTTCCCAGGGGGAGGTGCTCAACGAGGTCACGCGCGGGTAGCGTCGCCGTCGCCCGGCCCGGCGGCCGGCGGCTTCCGGCCGAGGCGATGCTCGGTGCCCGCGCGGAGGCGCTGGAGGTTGGCTTTATGCTTGTAGATGGCTAGGGCGCCGAGCCCGGCCGCCAGCAGCGTGAGCACCCGGTCCCCCCGCACCACCCACACCGCCACCGGCAGACTGAGCGCGGCGGCGATTGAGGCCACCGACACATAACGGGTGGTGAGGAGCACCAAGACCCAGAGGCCGACGGCGAGGCCGCAGGCGGCCGGGACCAACGCCAAGAGCACCCCCGCGGTCGTGGCGATGCCTTTGCCCCCCTTGAACCCCAGCCAACAGGTGTAGTTGTGCCCGAGGATGGCCGCCACCCCCGCCACGACCCGGAGCCACTCGGGATTGACGCCGTCGAGTCCCGCCACCCGGAGCGCCACCCGCGGCAGGAGCCAGCACGCCACCGCCCCTTTGAGCAGGTCCACCGCCAGCACGGTCAGGCCGATCCCCCGCCCCAAGACCCGCATCACGTTCGTGGCGCCGATGTTCCCGCTGCCCACCGCCCGGATATCGACGCCCCGCGCCCGGGCGGCGAGATAGCCGGTGGGCAGGGAGCCCAGCAGGTAGCCCGTGACGCCAGCCACCCCATACGCGACAACGTCCATCCGGGCAGGCTAGCCCCGAGTTCTCCCTGGTTTCAAGCGGCGACCGCGCCGGGCCGCACCCGCTACACCCAGCGTTTGCGGATGAGCCAGGTCTTGACCACCTGGGTGAGCCCCACGTAGCAGAGCAGCGTCAGCCCCAGGAACGGCCAGAACGTCCAGGGCAGCGGGACGAAGCCCAGAAACCGGGCCAACGGCGAGATGGGCAGGAAGGCCCCCACGCCCATGATGGCGATGGTCGTCATGGTCAACTGCCAACTGGCGCGCGATTGGATGAACGGGAGCAGGTTGGTGCGGATGACATGGACGATGAGGGTCTGGGTCATCAGCGACTCGACGAACCACCCCGTGCCGAACAACGCCGCCGCGTAGGTGTGATCGGCGTCCACCGGATGCGCAAAGCGCGCCGCCAACCCCGGCGGGGCCGCCAACCCCACGTCGCCGCACCGGTAGAAAAACCACATCAAACAATAGGTGGTATAATCGAAAATGGAACTGATCGGTCCAATGAAGATGATGAACTTGGCGATCTCTCCCATGTGCCAGGGGCGCGGCTTGGCCGTGAGTTGGGCCCCGACGTTATCGGTGGGAATGGGGACCTGGGAGAAATCGTAGAGGAGATTGTTGGTGAGGACCTGGATGGGCTGCATCGGCACGTACGGCAGCCAGGCGCTGGCGCCGATGACGCTGAACATGTTGCCGAAGTTGGAGCTGGCCCCCATGCGGATGTACTTCAAGATGTTGACGAACACCTTGCGCCCTTCGAGCACCCCTTCCTCCAGCACCATCAGGCTCTTCTCCAATAGGATGATGTCCGCCGACTCCTTGGCGATATCGACCGCGTTCTCGACCGAGATGCCGACATCGGCGGCGCGCAAGGCTGGGGCGTCGTTGATGCCGTCGCCCATGAACCCGACGACGTGCTTGCGCCGCTGGAGGGCCTGCACCACCCGTTTCTTGTGGGCGGGGGAGAGGCGAGCGAACACCTCGGTGCTCTCCACCAAGTCGTCGAGCTGCGGGTCCGCGAGGGTCTCAACCTGGTTGCCGAGCACGATCTTCTCGGCGTTGATCCCGACCTCACTGCACACCTTGCGCGTCACCAGATCGTTGTCCCCGGTCAACACCTTGACCGCCACCCCGTGTTGCCGCAGGGCGGCAATGGCCTTGATCGCGGTCTCCTTGGGGGGGTCCAGGAAGGCGAGGTAGCCGGTGAGGACCAAGTCCCGCTCGTCGGCCTTGGTAATGGTGGTCCGCTGCGCCAGTGTCTTGGTGGCGATGGCCAGCACCCGAAAACCATCCTCGCTGAGCTCGTTGACCTGTTGCACCAGATCGCCGGCCAGAATCGGTTCCATGGGGAAAATCTGCCCCTCACACTCGAAATGGGTGCACCGCGCAAAGACCGCCTCGGGCGCCCCCTTGGTGAGCAACTGCCGCTCCCCCTCCGGGCTTTGGACCGCCACCGACATCATGCGCCGGGAGAAATCGAACGGGATCTCATCGACCATCCGGTACTGGGGGACTCCCAGCTCACCATGCAGCTCCTTATGTTGGAGCACCGCCCGGTCCAGGACGTTCTTCAACCCGGTCTGGAAATGACTGATGAGATAGGCGTCGCGCAGGACGGCCTCGCTCTCGTTTTTGAACACGTCGCAATGGAGCTCGAGGATGACGTGGTCGATGGTCAGCGTGCCGGTCTTGTCGGTGCAGAGCACGTCCATCGCGCCGAAGTTCTGGATCGAGTTGAGGCGTTTGACGATGACCTTCTTGCGCGACATCGCCAGCGCCCCCTTGGAGAGGCAGACCGAGACGATCATCGGCAGCATCTCGGGGGTGAGCCCCACGGCGACCGCCAGGGCGAACTTGAACGCTTCCCACCAGGCGTGTTTGGTGAAGCCGTTGATCAGGAACACGCTCGGCACCATCACCGCCATGAAGCTGATCATCAACCAGACGAAGTGCTTCACCCCCCGGTCGAACGCGGTCACCACCTGGGCCCCGGCCAGGCTGGAGGCCATCTTGCCAAAGTAGGTGTGCAGCCCCGTCGCCACCACCACCGCGCTCGCCGTCCCGCTCTCGACGCTGGTCCCCAGAAAACAGATGTTCGCGTATTCGATCGACGAGAGGCTCGGACGCGGATCGCGCGCGTCGGTCTTCTCCACGGGCAACGATTCACCGGTCAACGTGGCCTGGATGATGAAGAGGTCCTTGGCGGCCAGCAGCCGCACGTCGGCGGGGATCATGTCGCCGGCGGAGAGCTTGACCACATCCCCGGGGACGAGTTGGGCGATGGGGATCTCCTTCGGCTGGCCGTCGCGCAGGACCGTGGCGGTGACCTTGATCATGGCCTTGAGCTTGCCCGCCGCCTTGTCCGCCCGCGTCTCCTGAACAAAGCGCAGGGAGATGCCCAGAAACACCATCACCATCATCAGGGTCCCGCCCACCGCGTCCGCGGTGGCGTAGGAGACAATCGCCAGGACGGTGAGCAGCACCACCAGGGGGTTGCGGACGGCGTGGAAGAGCCGGCGCAGGCCCTCGTGCTGCTTCTCGTGGCCCACCTCGTTGGGACCGTGGGTCGCCAGGCGCGCGAACGCCTCCTCCTGGCTCAGACCGTTGGCCGACGAACCCAGGGCTTGGAGCACCTCGGCGGGCTCCTTCGCCGCCGCCTCCCGGATCGCCTCGGCAGCCCGCTCGCCCGCGGAGTTCTTGGGGGCGGGCATGGGCTACTCCCCGAGGACCTTGACCAACACCCGTTTCCGGCGGCCACCGTCGAACTCGCCGTAGAAAATCTGCTCCCACGGCCCGAAGTCCAGCTTGTTGTTGGTGATGGCGACGACGACCTCCCGCCCCATGACCTGGCGTTTGAGGTGGGCGTCGGCGTTATCTTCGCCGGTGTTGTTGTGCCGGTACTGGTCGGTCGGTTCGTGCGGCGCCAGCCGCTCCAGCCAGACTTCGTAATCGTGATGGAGGCCCTCTTCGTTGTCGTTGATGAACACCGAGGCGGTGATGTGCATGGCATTGACGAGGCACAGCCCCTCCCGCACCCCGCTCTTGCGCACCAGACTCGCCACGGTCTCCGTAATGTTCACGAACCCCCGCCGTTGTGGCACCTCGAACCAGAGGTATTCGGTCAGCGATTTCATGGCGCCCGATGGTGCGGGGCGCCGCGCGAGGGCGCAAGCGCGATATGCCTTCGGCCGCGCGAAAGCAGGGCGGTTCTAAACTCCGTTTTTCGGGGCGAGCGCCGGTCTGGCGGCCTTGAACTCGGGGATCCCCACGGCCCGCAAACTGGAAACGCGGCTGGTTGCTCGGGCTGTGTTCGGCCCTTTGGCCGGAGGGCCTCGGCCCAGCAGGTGGGTTGGGACGGACCCCGGCGTTGGAGCCA
>JAJXTA010000283.1 GCA_021784265.1 bacterium
AGCGGTGGCAGGAGGAGAAGGAGGTTTTGCCTTCGTCGTTCTCCCACACCTCCGCAAAGCGTGGGGCTTTGGGTTGGGCGCGGAGGCGGCGTTCCTTGAGGATTTTGCCGGTGGCGTCGCAGTCCAGCTCCAGGAACCAGGAGGCCTGGCTCCGGTTGAGCCGGTTGGAGAAAATGACTAGGATCTTTCGTTTCATGCGCAGCGCGCGGGGCTCGCGGGGTTGGCCGGCCACGGCCGGCGCCCGAACGTCGGCGCCCTTCGCGCGTCTGGGGCGAGAAGGAAACCGCTTGGCCCCGGCATTTCAACTCTAAAGTCGCGGTGCTGGGCCTCAGGCGGCTGAGGTCGGAGGGGGAGCAAGCCGCCGGGTGAGGGTGCCGGCGGGGGTGGGGGCGCGGACGGGTTCATGCCCGTTGTGCGCGCGTGGGCCGCCGTTGCGTCCGGTGGCGGGCTTGGGAGGCGGCTCGTTGGCCTCGAGCTTGAACTGATCGACCAAGGTCTGGAGTTCCTGGGCCAGGCGGGCGAGTTCCGCGGCGGCACTGGCGGTGCTGGTGGCGCCTTCGGAGGTGCTCTGCGCGGCGGTCGCGACGCCGCTGATGTTGCGGGCGATCTCCAGGCCGCCTTGGGCCGCCTCGGCGGCGTTGCGGGAGATCTCGGCGGTGGTCGCGGCCTGCTCTTCGACGGAACTGGCGATGGTGGTCTGGAGCGCGTTGATCTGGTTGATGATCCCGGCGATCTCCTGGATGGCGGCCACGGCGGCGCGGGCGTCGGTCTGAATGGCGCTGATCTTGCCGCTGATCTCTTCGGTGGCGTTGGCGGTTTGTTTGGCCAGTTCCTTGACCTCGTTGGCGACGACGGCGAAGCCCTTGCCGGCTTCGCCCGCGCGCGCGGCTTCGATGGTGGCGTTGAGCGCCAAGAGGTTGGTTTGCTCAGCAATCGAGGTGATGACCTTGACGACGTTGCCGATTTCGACGCTGCTCTCGCCGAGTTTGCTCACGGTCCCGTTGGTGCGGGCGGCGACGGCGGCGGCCTGGGTCGAGACCTTGGCCGCCTCGGTGGCGCTCTTGGCGATCTCGTTGATGGTACTGCTCATCTCCTCGGCGGAGGTGGCGACGGTCTGCAGGTTCTTGCCCACCTGCTCGGCGGCGGCGGAGACGACGTTGGATTGGGCGGTGGTTTCTTCCGAGTTCGCGCTGACCTGGGTGCTGACCGCGCTGAGTTGTTGGGAGGCGGTGGAGAGAGCCAAGGAGCTGCGGCTGATGGCGCTGACGGTCTGGCGCAGACCTTCGACCATGCCATTGATGGTGCGGGAGAGGGGGCCCAGGGGTTGGCCGGGTGGGGCCTCGAGGGTGCTCTGCAAATCCCCGGCGGCCACCAGTTCGACCAGGCGGACGATCTTGCGCCATTGATCCACCATCTGATGCAGGGCGGCGAGGATTTGGCCGACCTCATCCGGGGAGGCGGCGGGCAGGTTGCTGGCGAGGTCTTCTTGTGCGACCCGGCCGACGACCTCGACCGCCTGGCCTAACGGGCGGGTGATGCTGCGACTGACCCCGAGGGTGATGCCCAGGGCCAGGAAGCCGGAGACCACCGCCACCAAGAGCATGCCGGCCCGGGCGGTCGTTACCGCCCGCTGGATTTGGCCGGTGGCGTCATCGGCGCTGGCGGTGTTGAACTGCGCCAGGGCGGCCAGGGCGGTACTGTAATGATTCCACGCGGGTTTGACCTGGGCCTCGTACCGGGCGAGCGCGGCTTGGACGCCGGCGGTATCGCGGGTGCCGAGGGTGGCCTCCAGTTCGGCCAGGTAGGGGTCACGCGCGCTCAACACCGCGGTGAACAACTCGTGGTCCCGGGGGGTGAAGCAGGTGGCGGCGTAGCTGTTGGTCAGGTCTCGCCCGCGGGCGGCCAGGGTGTCGAGTTGGGTGCGGAGGCGGTGTCGGGTGTCGGCGGCGGTGCTGGAGAGGTAAGCCTGAGCGGCGGTGTGTTGGTCGAAGGCGACCGTCTTCATCTGATCGACGACCTTGATGCTCGCCAAGGAGTCGGCCGTCAAGCGGGTGAGCTGGTGGTTGATCTCCAGTAGTTGATAGTAGGCGAAGGCGCCCAACGCGAGCGTCATCAGGCCCACGGCGGCGAAACCGAGGAAGACGCGGGTGCCAATCTTCAGAGTGACGAGGGATCGAGTCATAAAGGGAGGGTTTAGTTGGTGATGGGGCCCGGGGCAGGCGTGGCCCGCAGGTCCAGCAAGGGCCCGAGCCGGAGGAGCAGCAACAGGCGCCCGGGGAGCTGAGCGATTCCGCGCACGCAACGCCGGTCCAGCGCGGTGAGGGTGCTCGGGGCCGGGGCCAAGCAGGCGTCGTCCAATTCTACGATGTCTTCCATGCGGTCAACCAGCAAGCTCACCGGCCCCTCGGCGGTGCGCACCAGGAGGTTGAGCGAGGCGGGGTGATCGGGACCGGCCGGCAGCCCGAGCCGTTGCCGGAGATCAATCGCGGTGACGATCTGGCCGCGGAGGTTGATCAAGCCCCGCACGGCCGCAGGGCTGAGCGGGACCCGGGTCATCACCTGCTCGCGGACGACCTCCTGGACCTCCGTGACCGGGACGCCGAACAGCCGTTCGTCCACGGAGAAGGTGCAATATCGGGTGGAGCCGCTCACGGGTGGAAGATTATTGGGCGAGCGCGGTGGCGAAAGGCTCAGGCGAGTTTTCACCGTCGGCCAGGAGGGCCGGCAGATCCAAGACCTCGGTCATGCGGCCCTGGATGACGGCCGTCCCCAGAACTCCGGGGCGGCGGGATTCGCGTTGGATGGTCACGCAGTCCTCCACGATGTCCACGATCCGCCCCACGACCAGTCCTACGCTTCGCCCGCCTTGGATCGCGGTCACCACCGGCAAGGGGTCCAGGCTCTCGGCCACCGGACCGGGCGCGAACGGGAGCAGGCGCGTCAGATAGATCAGGGGGAGGATCTGGCCGCGGTACTGCACCGCCAAGTCCGTTCCGGCCCGCTCGAGCAGGTGCCGCGGGATTTTCTCCAGCCGACCCACGACCGCCAACGGGATGGCAAAGCGGTGTTCGCCACCCAGAGTGACCAACAGCAGGCGCTGGGAGGGGTCGGCGACGGCGGTCGGTCCCGCCGACGGCGCCGGTGCGGTCTCGCCGGCAGCCGCTTCGAGGGTATGCGCGGTCTGGGCGAGGCCGGCGATGTCCAGGATGAGGGCGACCCGGCCATCACCCATGATCGTGGCGCCCGAGAACACCGCCAGGTCTTTCAGATGTTTGCCCAGGGATTTGACCACGATCTCTTGGGTGTCCCGCACTTGGTCCACAAGCAAGCCGAACTGGTGGTGATCGGCTTGGAGCACGACAATGGTCCGGGCGGGCGGCGCGACCCGGGGCGGGGTGGCGGCGGAGGCGTGCAAGACCCGGTTGAGGTCAACCAAGGGGAGGAGGTTGCCGCGCAACCGGTAAACAGGGGCGCCCAGGATCGTCTCGATGCGTGGCGCTGTTCCTTCGGCCCCCAGGCGCACGATTTCCAGGAGGTTGGCTTGGGGAATGGCGTAATCGTCGCCGCCGCTGGCGACGATCAGCGCCGGGATGATGGCCAAGGTGAGCGGGATCTTGATCTTGAGGCTGGTTCCGACGCCGGGACGGGTTTGCACCTCGACCGCGCCCCCGATCCGCTCGATGTTGGTCTTGACCACATCCATTCCCACCCCGCGCCCGGAGACGTTGGTGACTTTTTCGGCGGTAGAGAAGCTGGGCAAGAAGATGAGCTGGAGCAGCTCCCGTTCAGACAGGCGAGCGGCTTGGTCCGCGGTAAAGAGGGCGTGGCGGATGGCCTGCTGCCGCACCTTCGCGGTGTCGATGCCTTGGCCATCGTCCTGGACCTCGATGTTGACCTGGCCGCCTTCGTGGGAGGCGCGCAGGGTGAGGCAACCGGCGGCGGGTTTGTTGCGGGCCAACCGCACCGCTGGGGCCTCGATCCCATGATCGATGGCGTTGCGGACGATGTGGGTCAGGGGATCTTTGATGGCCTCGAGGAGGCTGCGGTCCAGCTCCGTGTCGGCGCCCTCCAGTTCCAGCCGGACCTCTTTGCCGCAGGCGTTGGCCAGGTCCCGCACTTGCCGGGGCAACTTATCCCAAAGGCTGGCGATGGGCTGCATGCGGGTCTTCATGACCCCTTCCTGCAGCTCGCTGGTAATGAGGCTGAGGCGTTGGCAAGCCCCCAGGAAGGTGTCGCTGGCCGGCTTGCCCAAGGATTGGAGGACCTGGTTGCGCGCCAGGACCAGCTCGCCGACCAGGTTCACCAGCTTGTCGAGGAGCCGGACGTCCACCCGCACGGAACTCTCGGCGACGGTGGGGAGGCGCGGTTCGGCCAACTCTGTGGGCGAGGGGGTGGGGGCCGGCTTGGGGTGGACGCCGGGTGGCGAGGGTGGCGTCGGCGCCGGGACTTCCGCCTGCCCGGTACCTGGTGTGGGCGGGGCCACCTGAGCTGGGGCAGGGGGCGGGGGCGAGGGCAGGCCGGCGGGTTGGCTGAGGCTGGTGAGGAGGTCGATGAGCGTGTCGAACTCGTGATCGTCCTCGCTCCCCTTGGCCTCGATATCGGCCAACATGAGCCGCACCGTATCCACCATGCGCAAGAGCGCGCTGGTGATCGGGGGCGAGAGGACCAGTTCCCCGTCGCACAAGCGGGCCAGGAGGTCTTCGCCGGTGTGAGTGAGGGCCTCCAGCTTGGGGAAACCGAGGAAGCCGCAGGTGCCCTTGATGGTGTGCAGGGCGCGGAAGATGCTCGAGAGCGTAGGGCGATCCGCCGGGTTCTTCTCGAGCGCGACAAAATCGCGGTCCATGCGGTCGAGGTTTTCGCCGCTTTCTACCAGAAATTCTCTTGTGATTTCGTCCATCGTGCGACCGGTTCGCCCCGCCCGTGACTCACATCACGTGCGCTTATGAAATATCGTCAGGCCGCGTGAAAACTTGAACTGGGACCGGCGATTCAGAGGGCCTCGTACCGCGCCAGGATCTCGTGGAAGCGGGGGACGGCCGCCATGGCGGCGTCCCACCGGGCGGGCTTGAGCTCGAGCCGCTCCAGGACGCGAGGATCCGGAGTGTGGGTGAACGGCTGGCCGGCCGTGTGGGCCTCGATGCGGTGGGCTGCCAGGTTGGCCAAGTAGGTGACATCGCACGTGACCTGCATGAGCTTCTCCGGCGTGTGATGGT
>JAJXTA010000284.1 GCA_021784265.1 bacterium
GGGCACCGCCGGGGCTCTGCTCGCGGCCCTGGACCAGTTAGCGGACCGGTTCATCGTGTTTTACGGTGACACGATGGTGAACGTGGACTTGGCGCGCCTTTGGGCCGCCCACCAAGGCAGTGGCGCCGACGCCACCCTGGTGCTGCATCCGAACAACCACCCGCTGGACTCCGATTTGGTGGAAGTCGATGCCGCGGGCCGGATCACCGCCTTCCACCATCGCCCGCACCAGGCGGGTTGTTGGTTCCAGAACCTCGTCAACGCCGGCCTCTACGTCCTGAACCGGCGCGCGCTCGCCCAGGCCCGGGCCGCCCTCCCCGCGCTGGATCAGGGCCGGCTACTCGATTTTGGCAAGGACTTGTTTCCGGTGATGTTGGCGCGGGGGGCGCAGCTCCAAGGTTATCAGACTCCGGAGTTCATCAAAGACATCGGCACCCCGGCGCGCTACGACAGCGTGGCCGAGCAATACGCCCGGGGGATCGTGCACCGCAGCACGCTGGCGACCTCCCAATCTGCCGTCTTTCTGGACCGCGACGGCACCTTGGTCAAGGAGGTGAGCCCGTTGGGACTCTCGGCCCCGGAACAGTTGGAGCTGTTGCCCGGGGCGGCGGCGGCCATCCGGCGGCTCAACGAGGCTGGGCTGCGCGCGGTGGTGGTGACCAACCAGCCGGTGGTGGCCAAGGGCCTGGTCACCGAGGCGGGGTTGCGGGTGATTCACAACCGCCTCGAGACCCTCCTGGGCCGAGAACAGGCCTTCCTGGATCGGCTCTATTTTTGCCCGCACCACCCGCAGAAGGGATTCCCGGGCGAGCGGCTGGACTTGAAGATCGACTGCACGTGTCGCAAGCCGGCCATCGGCCTCATCCAGCGCGCGGCGCGGGAACTCAACCTGGACTTGACCCGCTCCTGGCTCGTCGGCGATACCACGACGGACCTGCAGACCGCCCGCAACGCCGGCGTGCGGCCCATCCTCGTGCGCACCGGCTACGGCGGGCGCGACGGCCGGCACGCGGCCGTCCCGGAGGTCACCTGCGATGACCTGTCCGCCGCCGTGCGGGTGATCTTGGAGCCGACGCCGCCGTGATCATCAGCCGGACGCCGCTGCGGATGAGTTTTGTCGGCGGGGGCAGCGACTTGCCCGCGTTCTACCGCCGGTTTGGCGGCGCGGTCCTCTCGACCACGATCAACAAATATGTCTATATCACGGTCAACCCGAAGTTCGACCAGCGGACCCGGGTCAGCTACTCCCAGACCGAGGAGGTTGAGAGCGTGGACGAGATCCGCCACCCGCTGGTGCGCGAATCGATGCGGTTGCTCGGTGTGCGGGGCGGGATCGAAATCACCTCCATCGCCGACGTTCCCACGCGGGGCACGGGGCTGGGCTCCTCCAGCTCTTTTACCGTCGGGCTGCTCCACGCCCTGCACGCCTTCGTGGGGCAGTATGCCTCGGCGGAACGGCTGGCGGGCGAGGCCTGCGAAATCGAGCTGGAGCGCTGCCACGACCCCATCGGCAAGCAGGACCAATACGCCGCCGCGTTCGGCGGATTGAACCACATCGAGTTCTACCCGGACGGCTCGGTCTCGGTCAACCCCATCGTCTGCCAACCCGGGACGCTGCGGCGCCTGCAGGAAAATCTCATCGTCTTTTACACGGGCCTCAGCCGCAGCGCGTCTGAGATTCTCAAACGCCAGCAGGTCGCCGTCGCCGCGGACCGGCGCAAGCAGCAAATGCTCCAGAACATGGTCCAACTCGCCCGCCAACTGCGCGATGCCTTGCAGACCAATCGGCTCGACGACTTCGGCCAGATCATCCACGCCAACTGGGAACTCAAACGCCGCCTCACCGATCACATCAGCACCACCCAGATCGGAAGCTGGTACCGCACCGCCCGCCGCCACGGCGCCCTGGGGGGCAAACTCATGGGGGCGGGCCGCGGCGGATTTCTCTTGTTCTATGCCCCCCGCGCCCGCCACGAGGCCATTGCCCGCAGTCTCAAAACCCTGCGCCGCGTCGATTTCCGCTTCGAACCGCAAGGGAGCAAGATCATCTTTGTTCATTAGGCCGGACGATTTGGTCCCCGCTTGGGCTTGCGTCGCGGCGCATCAGTCTGACCTCGAGCGGCAGATCGCCGACAACCAGGCCGGCGATCAGGCCGTTACCGCGCGCCGGTCGCTCGCGGGCCAACTCATCCGGATCACTCGGGAATAGCCACCGCCTCGAGGTGGCAGTCGTGGCTTGAACTCCATTCGGTTTTACCTGGATGAGGCGGCCGCCAGGCCTCGAGGCAAGCCCCGCCATGACCGCAATCGCGGAATCCGCCTCAGAACTTAGTAGCTGCCCCGATGAGCTTTGGGCCTTCAGCGTTTAGTTTTCCGCTTCGTGTTAAGAGTGCCTTCTGTTTTCAGCTTTCGGGCTTTGCCGCGGACCGGTGTCAATGGTGAGGACTGACCCACGCGAAAGTTCCCCGGGCGGCGGGTCACCGCTGAGCCCCACATCGCTGGATGCTTGCGAGCGGAGGGTCTTGCGGATGGCTCAAGAATGCCTCCGTGCGGCCGCCGGGCAATTGGCCGGCTACCGGGTCGTTCTCTTCGGCTCGCGGGCCACCGGCCGGGCCACGGCGCGGTCGGACTTCGATCTGGGCGTGGTGGGGGACAGCCCATTGCCCCTGGCTCGGTTCTATCACGTGGGCGACCGGCTCCAGGCGCTGCCGACGCTTTATACGATTGATTGGGTGGATTTGAATCGCGTGTCCCCGGCCTTTCGCCGGCGCGCGTTGGCCGAAGGCCGGCTGGTGCATGGATAGACCGACCCTGCTGCGCGATTTCGGGGCGGCGCTGACGCGGCTTGAGGAGGCGCTGCGCGAGCCGGTGACCGGCGATCTGCTGCGCGCCGGGTGCATCCAGTACTTCGAATTCACCTTCGAGCTGGCGTGGAAGACGGCCAAAAGCGCGGCGGAAGAAGCGGGCCTCGCGGACGTGGGATCGCCTCGGGCCAGTCTGCGCCAAGCGTTCCGCCAGGGTTGGATCAAGGACGAAGAACCCTGGTTGGCGATGTTGGAGGCGCGCAACCGCATGGCCCACACCTCTGCCCCGGAGCAGGCGCCGCGGATTTACGAGTCGCTCCCGGCCTTTGCCCGCGCCCTGCGGCAATTGCATGCCCGACTGGGCCACGTCCCTTGACCGGGCGCTGAAAAGCGCCGCTTTTGCGCCACGACGCCTCAATGGCCTTGGAAACCAGGGTGAGACTTCCCCTAACCGGAACCGGCCTCCCCGCTCGCGCCCATCGCCCACCCGCGCTTGACTTCCGCCGCGCCGCCGTGTATTCGCGACGCCACAACTGAACTGTGCAAGCTCGAGGCTGCCCCACACTTCCCCGCGGCGTATTCGCCGTGGCGAAGTGACCGGCACGAAGTGTCCCCGGCGGTGGTGCTGGGCCGAGCGGCAGACGGAGGCTTCCCGCCGGCTGCGCGAGGCGATCCGGAACCTCTGGCCTCGTCCGGCGTTCACCCTGATTCCGATCACGCCGACACGGTTGGCGGAGAAACGGGCGGCGCGGGACCCTTTTTTGATACCGTGCTCGATCAACGGCCGCTCCCGGCTCCCTGGTGAAGACCGATTATGACAGCCCGTGGAAGGACCTATTAGAGAGCTACTTTCAGGCTGCCCTGGCCTTGTGTTTCCCGGCCATTGCCCGGCGGATCGATTGGAGCCGCGGGGTTCAGTTGCTCAGCAAGGAATTCCAAAAGGTGGTGCGGCGCTCGGAGTTGGGACGGCGCAACGTGGACGTGCTGGTGCAAGTATGGTCTCGGGCGGGAGAGGCGCGGTGGGTGTTGTTGCATGTGGAGGTGCAGGCGCAGCGGGACCCGGGCTTTGGGCGCCGCATGTTCGACTATTACTCCCGGATCTGCCAGCGGTACCAGCGCCCGGTGTTGAGCATGGCGATTTTGGCCGACGGGCATCGGCGCTGGAAACCGTCACGGTTCCAGCAGGGGTTGTGGGGGTGCGAGGTGGAGCTGCGTTTCCCGGTGTGCAAACTGCTGGACTTGGCGCGGGAGGAGCGACGGCTGTTGCGGAGCCGGAACCCGTTCGCGATCGCCGTGCTGGCGCAGGTCAAGGCGTTGGAAACGCGGGCGGCGATGCGGCCGCGGCGGGCGTGGAAGTTGCGGCTGGCCAAACTGGGGCACGAACGCGGCTACTCGCGCCGAGTGATTCTGGACCTTTACAGTTTTGTGGACTGGGTTATGGTGCTCTCGGCTCGGCTCGAGCGGGAAGTGGCAGCCGAGATTGAGGCCTATGAGCAGGCCAAGCGCATGAGATACATCACGAACATCGAGCGGTTGGGGTTGGAGAGGGGCCGGATAAAAGGCCGCCAGGAAGGCCGCCAGGAAGGCCGCCAGGAAGGGCGCGTGCAAGCCCTGCGCGAGGGGTTGTTGGACGTGCTGGAGGCGCGCTTTGGCCCTGTGCCCCACACGGTGCGGGAGCGGGTGGAGGCCCTGGCGGACGCCACCGACCTGAAACGATTGCACCGTGAGGCGGCCCTGGCCGAGTCCCTGGCCGGCTTCCAGACCCGGCTCGGAAACTGACCACCGCCGGCCGCGCCTGGGCTGCCGCCGCCCTCCCTCGGGTTCGGCGCCCTGCTCGCTGCTCCTGCCTGCATTGGCCCGGTTTTACGGTCTGGTCATCCGCATGTTCGTCGACGCAGGCGGACGTCATCATCATCCACATTTTCACGTGATCTTTTCGAATGGTGAGGCGGTGTTCGCCATTGAGGACCTGTCGCTTTTGGCTGGGAGCTGACCCGTACGCGAACGCCGGCTCATCGAGGCCTGGGCGGAACTGCATCGACCCGAACTGCTCGATAATTGGGCGCGGCTTCAAGCCGGTGGGCTGGTTGTGCCCATCGAGCCTCTGCATTGAATTGGGTGGATGACCCATCCGTTGCATCATATCACCGCGTTCGAGCCGGTAGGCGGATATCGGCTTCGCCTTTGGTTCGAGGACGGTTTGCGGCGGGTGATCGTCCTCGAACCTCTGCTGCGGGGAGAGCTCTATGGACCCCTACGCCAGCCGGCGGTATTTGGAACGGTCCGGCTTGAGCCGGAGTTTGGCACGCTGGTGTGGGCCAACGGTGCGGATTTCGACCCGTCGATGCTGCACGATTGGCCGGAGAATGAGCCTGCCTGGCGCGCGATGGTGGCACAGTGGGAACG
>JAJXTA010000285.1 GCA_021784265.1 bacterium
CCCCGACTGGAACCAGAACGCGAGCCTGCGCCGATTCGACCGGCAAGAGGGTGAAATCATTGTCCTCGATGTAACGTTGTTGAGGCGGGCATGCCGAGTATTTGCGGCGCTCGCCCGCGCACCGCCTGATTTGCATTCGGTCGGGTTCACCGAGTTATTTTGATTCCGTGTGGCTGGTTGTTCAGAGCGGGGCGTCACGCCGGTCATGACTCAATTTGTGCTTGATTTCCAATCCGTTGGGAAAAAGAGCAAAAATGCGCTTGCATCGAATGCTAAAGTGTATACAC
Organism: bacterium; assembly: GCA_021784265.1. Taxonomy (GTDB): domain Bacteria; phylum Verrucomicrobiota; class Verrucomicrobiia; order Limisphaerales; family J093; genus JAJXTA01. The sequence continues at coordinate 288 of JAJXTA010000285.1, forward strand.
TTGCTGTCGTTCGTCAACATTAAACTTTAAGTGCAAGATTTACATGCGCCCTTTCCACCCGCTCAAATCGAAAGTCATGCGTCGAACGCGCTCGAACGCGAATTCGGCTGGCCGGCCGGCCGGCTTCACCCTCATCGAACTGCTGGTGGTGATCGCCATCATTGCCATTCTGGCGGCGTTGTTGCTCCCCGCACTGGCCAAGGCGAAGCAGAAAGCCTACCTCGCCAACTGCCTCTCGAATCTTAAGCAGATTGGGATCACGATGACCTTGTATGTGGGAGACAACAAAGACGCGTTCCCGTTCTCGGGACGCGACTGGCCCCAAATGCCGTTTGTGGATCTGCTGAAACTATTTAACCCTTACATCAGCACGAACAACCGCGCCTTCTTCCGGTGTCCGGCCGACCGCGGACTGGGCTTCAATTTCGAGTGGGTGATCCGCAACGGTGCCGGCGCTGGCATCAAGACCAACGATCTGCTGTTCCCAGACTCGTACTACTACTACCTGGATTTCTACAACGGCGATGCGGGTAGCCCGCTTCAGGTTCGTCGGGTGCAGGAAGTGCGCTCGCCCGCGCAGAAGGCGATCGCGCCCTGCTTCGCCAGTTCGCCCAATTCCGCTTACGATATCGTCCTGGACACCCCGACGGGGGGACATGGGCCCCACGGCATGGCGCTGCTGTTTGCGGATGGACACTCCAAATTCGTCAACTCCAGGCAATTGATTCCGGCGCCCGTGAGCACACTGCCTGGAGGTGTGGAGGTGTTTAACTTTGACTGGACGGCAGGTGGGTTGCAGGGAATCGATATGCGATGATTGGCCGGCTAAGCAGCGTTCAGTTGATAGACCATTTCGTAAAGGTAAAAACGACAAACACAACAACTAACATAAACCCATCATGAAACCTCAATTGATCCGTCTGCTCGGTTTGATGGCCGGCGGTATGCTGCTCGCTGCGGCGGCCTCGGTCTCGGCGTCGGTCGTTACCGTCTCATACTATCGCTTGGGTGAACAAGACCCTGGCGCCGTGGCGGGCCAACCCGCCAAGGACATCACGGTTGACTCTGGCACCGGCACCGCAAATCTTCACGTCCTGGGAATTCCACCGACCTATTCCGCGAACACCGGCGTTAATGGCAGCACGCTCTGCGCAGCCGTGGCCGGGGGAGGTTATACCAACGGCGCGCCAGTACTGACGTTGAGCGATAATTGGGGAATCGAAGCGCGGGTGTTGGCATCCAGCAGCACTAATAGTCTTTCTTCGGACGGCTACGCTCAAATCGCCTACAACGGAAACAGCGGCCCCAATGGCATGGGCCTGTATGCCATTCCGGGCGGCCAGTTTGGCGGTTTGTGCGGAGGCGTTGCGGTGGTGGGCGGGGCACCCTACGTGCCCGGCACCTGGATGCACCTGGCCCTGGTGGTGGCTGGCGGCCAGACGACGTTCTATACCAACGGAGTAGTGGCCGCCACCGGCCCGGCGCCCAACCCGCCGACGACTGGCTATTTTGGCTTGGGCATCAACCCGAACAAGCCCGGTGGATGGGAGCCGTTCCAGGGCAGCATCGATGAGGTACGGGTCTTCGCGTTTGCGCCTGGCGAGTTCAGCACGAATGACCTGCTCCTGACCAGCGTTCCGCCGACGCCACAGCCTCCGGTGATTGTCGCTGGCCCGACGGTAACTCCACCCGGTGCAATTCTATCCGGCACGGAGTACTTTGCGTCCGGCACCCCCTTCTCGCTTGGCGTGACAGTCGGCGGCACTGGGCCAGTTTCGTTCCAATGGGGGCAGAATGGCACCAATCTATCCGGTGCCACCAATGGGACGCTCACTTTCGCCAATCCCACGAGCATTATTTCGGGCAACTACAGCGTGGTGGTGAGCAACACATACGGAGCGGTGACCAGTTCTGTGGTCAGTGTTACCGTGCTGGGCTCCGCCTCGTCCAGCCTCATCCCCCTGGCCTACTATCGCCTGGGCGAAAATGATCCGGGCGCGGTCGCCGGCCAGACTGCTGATGATACGACCGTCGATATCGTGAACGGAACGAATCTGTCGGTGGCGGGCATTCCACCGACTTATTCCGCGAACACAGGAGTGCGTGGTAGCACGCTTTGCATCGCCGTGGACGGAGGAGGCTATGCGGCCAACGCGCCGGTGGCTTCTTTGACCGATAACTGGGGCACCGAAGCCTGGGTGTTGGCATCCAGCAGCACTAATAGTCTTTCTTCGGACGGCTACGCCTCCATCGTTTATAATGGAAACAGCAGCTCCGGCGGTATGGGCATATACCAGAATCCTAGCGGTCAGTTTGTCGGTTTCTGCGGCAACGTTGCGCTTGTGGGGGGGGCAACGACCGTGCCAGGCACCTGGACGCATTTGGCAATAGTGACCACGGGTGGCACGACGACGTTCTATGTTAACGGCGTAGCGACCGGCACTGGTCCTCGACCCAACGCCTCGGTCGACGCTTTTAGCATTGGCTTCAACGCAGTTTCGGGGGCAGAAGCGTTCCAGGGTAGCATCGATGAAGTGCGCGTTTTCGCCGTCTTGCCCGGCCATTTTTCGGTCAGCGACCTACTTCTCTCTCGCGTGCCTCCCGGCGCTCTGCCTCCTTCCGTGATCAGTGGTCCGACCGTTGCCCCCGGCCCGCTCGTTTTAAGCGGCAGCACTTTCTCGCTGAGTGTGGTAGCCAGCGGCACGGCTCCGCTGCATTTCCAGTGGCGCCACGCGGACACTGCCATTTCCGGGGCCACCGCCTCCACGCTTACCGTTACCAATGTGACGGCCTCCGCGTCAGGTGGGTACGATGTGGTTATCACCAACGTGTACGGCTCGACAACCAGCGCGGTTGCCGTGGTCACCGTGCTGCCCCCAGGATCCCCCAGCGTGGCACCAGTCGCCTACTATCGCCTGGGCGAAAATGATCCGGGCGCGGTCGCCGGCCAGACTGCTGATGATACGACCGTCGATTCCGTGAGCGGGTTGAATCTGTCGTCGTTGGGAACTCCGCCGACTTATTCCGTGAACACGGGCGTTAAAGGCAGCACACTCTGCATCGACGTGAACGGAGGGGGTTACCAGTACGCAACCCCGCTCATCACCAATGCCGACAATTGGGGCATCGAAGCTTGGGTGTTGGCGACCAGTAGCACTAATAGTCTTTCTTCGGACGGCTATGCCCAAATCGCTTACAACGGAAACAGCGGAAACGGTGGCATGGGCCTGTATTGCATTCCCGGCGGTCAGTTTGCTGGTTTGTGCGGTGGCATTGCGGTGGTGGGCGGTGCCACCTTCGTGCCGGGCACCTGGATGCATCTGGCCCTCGTGACCACTGGTGGCACGACGACGTTCTATACCAACGGCGTGGCGAACGCCACGGGCCCCGCACCCGCCCCGCCGACCGACTTTTTTGGCCTGGGCATCAACCCGAGCAATCCGGGTGGATGGGAACCGTTCCAGGGCCGCATTGATGAAGTGCGTATTTTCAGCGTCACATTTCCGGGCCAGTTCTCCACTAACGACCTGCTCTTGACTAGCGTTCCTCCAGCCCTCTCGGTCCACATCCTGCAGGCGGGGGGCAACGCCATCCTCCTATGGAACGCCGGAAACTTGCAGCAGGCCAACGCACTCGCCGGGCCGTGGGATACGGTCGCTGGCGCCACTTCGCCCTGGGTCACGCCAGTGGTCGGCACTCGGTTCTTCCGGGTTGTCCAGCCGTGACCTCCCGTCGCGTGTCCCAGCCGTCCGCGAACCATGTCACCGAGGGCACAGAACTCGGAACCGAGAGCCTACGTGCGAAGAGAATGGCCAAACGCGCGCTCTGGTTGTTGGTGGTTTGGTTGGCAGGCGGCTTGCCGCCTGCCGACGCCGAGGGCATCCTGAGATACACCATCGCCGACTGGCCGGTGGCCGGTCTGGGCAACGTGCGTGTGCGCTTGGCGGTTTCCGAGAAGGCAGAGGACGTCTGGGCCCACGTGCCTTGGCGCCGGCGCGATGCGGAGCCTGAGCGGAAAGCCACGCTGCTGGTGGACGCGGCCACAGGCCGGCAGGTAACGAATGTGATCCGCGTCCAGGCCTCTCGCGAATTCGGCGATTTGCTGTTCCAGCCCCCGACGGCGCCAGGTGAATACTACCTGTATTACCTGCCTTTCCAGACCGTCGGTGTGGAGTATTTTCCCACCACGCGGTATCTGGCGCCCTCCAACACGGCGGACGCAGCTTGGACGGTGTCGTGCGCCCCCGCCGTTGAGCGAATCAAAGGGGGCAAACCGGCGGGGGTTCCCACGGCCCAAGTGATCGAGTTGCAGGCAATTAATGATTTTCATCGGTTTGACCCGATGGAAATCACGGCGACATCTGAGGAGATGAAACAATTGCTTTCCGCGCACGGCAGCCGGCCCTATCTGCTGTTTCCCGAGGATCGCCGGAATCCGATTCGCATGACGGATGATCTGCCTCTGCGCTGGGTGCAAGCCGGGCTTGGCAACTCGTTCAAGGGTGAAGCGTGCCGGGGCGAATTTTACGCTTTCCAGGTCGGTCTATATGCCAGCCGCCAAGATGTCGAGGACGTGAGCGTCACCTTCGGAGACTTGATCGGGACGGACGGCACGCGGATTCCCGCCGCGGCGCTGCGGTGCTTCAACCTCGATGGCACGAATTGGCTCGGACAACCGATCCATAAAACAGTCAATGTTCCCAAGGGAAAGGTCCAGGCACTCTGGTTGGGCGTTGCCGTTCCGCAAGAGACCGGGGCGCAAACGTACCGAGGCACGCTGACTGTCGGAACTGGGAACGCGCCGTCCACATCCGTGGCGTTGCAGCTCGCGGTGTCCAACCAGGTCTTGGCCGACGCCGGGGACAGCGAAATCGGG
>JAJXTA010000286.1 GCA_021784265.1 bacterium
CGCCCCGATCGTCAGGTTGTTCGCGTTCGAGGTCCCGGGCGACAGTTGGAAGTTCTTGCTGAAGGTCGCCCCACCGTCCCGGCTGACCGCGCCGTACACCTGCGTGTTCACGTTGTTGCCGCCGTTGCGGCAATCATACCAGGCGATGGCGATGTTTCCGTTAGGGCTCGCCTGATCCACCGCGATGCTCGGCAGAAACTGGCTCAGAGTCCCGCTATCATCGTTCACCTTTAGCGGCGTTGACCACGAGGTCAGATTCTGGTCGCTCCTCAGGAAGTATACGTTCAGATCGTTCGTCGAGCCACCCGTTGGGTAATCACTATAAACCACATACAACCGGCCATAATTCGGGCTCGCCGAGTTACGATCCGCCGCCAAGTAGGCCGCGGACAGGAGCAGTCTTCCCGGTGACGCAGGTATGACCTGGTACGAGAAGTTATTTGTCACTATATAGGTCAGATTGCCCCACTGGGGGTTAATAAGCCCATTTGGATTTGAGACCATCGCAACCACGCTGTTCGTCGCTGTGTACTGTACAAATGACAGATAAGCATCCGTGCCTCCACGAACGGCCAGACTGGCATCGCTGCAGCCCAACGACCCGGAGATTTGTTGGCGGCCGTCAATATAGGTGCCAACCGAGCCAAGAGCGTAGGAGTTCGCTCCCATGACCGCCACGAGGTCGACGCCGTTGGTGTCGATGTTGTCTCGCCAAGCCATCCAGACCGCCTGGTCGTAGCTCAGGTAGCCAGGCCCCGTGGTCAGCCGTGGCAGATCCACGCCGTACGGATTGTTGTAGTTCGTGATGACGGCGAAGACTGGGGACGTTGTTGCGTTGGTGGTGTACGCGAGCACAATATTGGTGATCCAGCCATACGCATTGGTGTTGTTCCACGCCCCGAGGTAGCAGAGGAAGAGATTGCCGTAGGTGTCGAACGCCGCAGAGGGGTCGCAGCATGCGCCCGGCAGGTTGTCCGTGCCGCTCCCGGTGGCAATCAGGTTGGTGCTCCAAGTCGTGCCCTTGTCGTTGGAAACGGCGCAGAATAGGCCGGGTTGATAGCTCGTAACGGAGAATACCACGATGTTCGAGGGATTCACCGGGTTGATCGCAATGGCCGTCTCCGCCTGCATGTAGGACATGTGCGAGGCGTTTTGGGCGTTGCAATCCTGCGCGAAGCTGCCGTAGGTCGTCCCTCAACCCCCGAAGCCGGTCAGCGAGTGGCACAGGCTCGCCGACGACAGGCTGACCGAGCCGCTGGGCATGTTGAGGTAGATGGCGGTGTTGGAATTCTCGAACTCGCTCCCGCTGACGGTGTCGTCGTCTTTCGCGCCGGAATTGTCGTCGAACTCGATTCCCTGCTGAGCCCACCGGATCCGGGCGTTATTGACATTGAGGCTCGTCCCGGGGTAGTAAATCCAGATGGCGTTGCGCGCCGCATAATAGGGCACGCTAGTCGTGATCCCGATGAGCTTGTCGCCGAAAGAATCGTCATCCTTCGAGCTGAAAACCGCCGGCGTCGAGCTGCTCGAAGGCCAATACAGCCCGTTCCCGTAAAAGAGAAAGTAGGCATTGGTATTGAACTTGACGCAGCAGTTTGCCTGGAACGTCGCCGTGCTGCTGACCGAGAAACTGTTGGTGATGTAGTACGTTGTGTTGGAACTGAAGGTGTACGAGCTGACGCTCCCACCCAGCCCCTGCCAGTCCAGCACGATGCCGCTAGACCGATAGGCGGCGTTGGCGGCTAAGAACGTCTTGGAGGCTTGCCGGGCCCCCACCGGCGTCGCGCTGGCCGAGGCGTTCTTTGTGCTAGCCTTAATAGGGTGTCTGAGCGCCGCAGTCCTCGGCCCAGCGGCGAGCTTGGCCACCAAGTCCGTATAGTCCACCTGCTCGATGAGCAGCCCGCCGGTGGGTTGCGGCACCCATTGCTTGCCAACGAAGAGCACACCCGGATCCGACGCGCTCGGCAAGCGCACCGCGGCGGCCTCGTTGGTGCTCACCGCCGCAGCCCCGTCGGCGCGAAACGCCGCGCCAGTGGGCAGCCAGAAATAACCGAAGTCGATGGTGTCGTCCAGCAGGTCCGGCGCCGCCATCGTGGCCCGGCGCAGCGGGTCAGTCTCCTGCTTCAGGACCCGTTGGCGGGTCGTGGGCACGATTGAGGTGTTAAAGAGCGTCCAGACCTGTAGCCGCGTCGTGGCGGAGGGGAGGCCGAACGCTTCCGGGGCCGGAAGGGCGGCCTCGCCGCTCAGCACGATGTCCTGCTCGAAAGCCCCTTTGGTGTAGGTGAACCGGACGTCGGCCTTGACCAGGTCGAAGGCGTCCGGATAAACCACGGTGTTCGGCGGGTACAAGACCCCGGTTGAGTCCTTGACCGTCGCGATGATGATATTGGTGCCGCTCGCCGCGTCAAAGTAGTGAAGTGACTGGACCGCGATGTGAAGGCGGTTGCCCGAGACGGTCTGAAGGTCGATCAGGCCACCGGGGGCGGTCGTGCTGGGGCTGAAGATGACCTTGGTCGGGCCGTGGGTGGCGACCGCGTTGTTCCCGGCCAGCTCGATCAGGTCTTGGGAATCGACGTACTGGCCGTTCTCCAGGTAGCAGAGACCGTCCCCGAGCTCGGTCCAGGCAGAGACTTTCTGGGTCGCCGCACCGGTGGTGGCATTGGTGGCAGCCGTCGTGGCCTGCCAGGAGCGCCAGAACGGACCCCGCCCGGTCACGCTTGGGCTGCCGGATGATCCTGATTGCGCCACCGCTCCCGCCGAGGCAACCAAGGAGATGGCCGCCACGCTGAGGATTCGCACCGCGATTGAGGTTGGATTCATATCAGCACTCCTTGACTGGTTTGTTTGTTCGGTTCGGTTATGGGCTGGCCCGGCGGCCCGGCCGCGACTTCGCCTCGAACACGGCTTGCGCCCGCGGGTCCGTTATCGAGTTGCCTGCCATACGCGCATACGTCTATCACGGGTTTGAGGTTTTGGATATAGTCAAAACTGACTATACGCCCCGGGCCGCCTCAGGCTGCTTGGCGAGCCCCGCGCATTACCCATATCCTCCTCTCGCGGGCGCCGCCGGCATGCGTCACGGGACGTCGAGGCGATCGTCTTGGGCAAGACCAGCGCCCGGATCACGCCTTTGCTGGGAGCGCCGGCATCCCTGCCGGCTCCAGGCCCGACAGTGCGGCAGGGCGGACCCGAATGTCCACGCTCGCGCCACGGCGAACGTGCGGGGCCGAATCACTTAAAATGCGCCCCCGGTGTGCCGCGGCGCCGGGATGGGCTTGCAATCCATCGGCCTTGGGCTAAGATAACCCGATAATTGGCTGTATGAGCAGGTATCAACAGGCCGACAGGTTCGGGTCCTCTGGCGCTTCGGCCAAGGCCACTGGTTTGGCGTGCCAGGCGCTGAGGGGCAAGCGCCACTGCGCCTTCACGCTGCTCGAGCTGTTGGTGGTGATCGCCATCATCGCGATTCTCGCCGCCCTGCTGTTGCCGGCCTTGGCGCGGAGCAAGGAGGAGGGCCGCCGCATCCGCTGCTTGAGCAACACCAAGCAATTCATTTACGCCTGGAGCATGTACGCCGACGACAACCACGAGCGGGTGCCGCCCAATGAGGCCAGCTCGATCGGCTTTCCCGAGGGCTACGCCTGGCTCGGGGGCATACTCCAGTTGGGTTGTGACAACTGGACCGACAACACCAACATGTTTTGGATCACTACCAGCCTGCTGACCCCCTATCTCAACAGCGTCTCCCGCGGCGTCTGGCGCTGCCCCTCCGACCATAGCACCGCCCGCTTCGGCTCGGTCCGGTTTGGCTTCCAGTCTTTCCCCCGGACGCGCAGCTACAGCATGGATGCCTGGGTCGGGGGCGACATGCGGCGCGACACGATGCCCGATCCGCCGGGCACCTTTGTCTTCCTCGACCACCGGGAAGATGACATCCAATCCTGCGCCTTCATGGTGGACCCCACCAACGGCCCGGACTCCCTCATCAACATGCCCGCCAGCTACCATAACGGCGCGGGCAATTTTTCCTTCGCGGACGGTCACGCGGTGACCCACAAATGGCTGGACCCGCGCACCAAGCCGCCCATCTCCCCCTACAACCTGGGCATCCCGTGGATGCCCTGGCCGCCGAACCCGGACCTGGCCTGGCTGCGGACGCACTCGATTCCCTGGTGGCCACGCTAGGCGGGTGCGCCGGAGAAGCTGGGGGCCACGTGAGGACAATCGGCGGGGCAGGACCGGTATGCCCGTCCCACGTTAGCTGGGAGCGCCGGCATCCCTGCCGGCTCCAGGCCCGATAGCGCGGCGGGACGGATCGGAATGTCCGCGCTCCCGTCGCCGGCCGCAACCGCTCCGTCCGTTTCCGCACCGGCTCGAGGCACCCTACGGGCGCGGTCTCGGACTGGGATGGCGGGGCACAGGGCTGGGCAAGGGGAGCGCCCCTCCCCTCAGCGACTCCGCCACCGCGGCGAGGAGCTGCGCGATACTGTGGACCTGGAATTTATCGCGGATATGCGCCAGGTGGTTGGCGACGGTACGCACACTCACCCCGAGCGAGGAGGCGATCTCCTTGTAGGCGGCCCCGCGGCGGAGCTCGTCCACCACCTGCCACTCCCGCAGGGTCGGCACCGCCGGCGCACTGGCGGCTTCGCGTGGCCGACGCGCTCCCCGCCGCTCCGCCGGCGGCTCGAAAAGGCCGCAGTGCGAGTCAGACCCAGTGCGTATGGGAAGGCAGAGACATCGGGCAATGTCGGCCGGTGTCACTGGCTCGACGATCAAGCACGCCGCACCCAGGCGGAGCGCCCTCCGCGCGACCGCCGCTCCATCCGCGTCGGTAATGACCACAATGCGGCAGCGGGGCAGGACGTGCTGGAGCGAGCCCACACACGCCCACCCGATGCCGTGGTTGACGCGGGCATCAACGAAGATCACGTCCGGCCTGGAGGCCGGAAGGCGCCCGAGGGCTTCGCCGAGGTCGCCATAGGCGCGGATGCGTGGCTTCCCGCCCGCGCTCTGGATCAGACCCACGATTAACCGACACAACTCGCGGGCGCCGGACACCACCGCCACCCGCCCCACCGTACGACCTCTGTTCCCGCCATTCATAGAGCGCTCCATGTTCCCAAGCCGGAGGCCCTCGCTCCTCGCGCGCCCCCTC
>JAJXTA010000287.1 GCA_021784265.1 bacterium
TGTGCGGTTGGCGCTTGAGCGAGGCGAGGACCTCCTCGGCATCCCGCTCGATGCCCAGGGGCACCGCCAGGTTGCCGTTATCGCCGACGACCTTGGCCAGGGTGGACAGGTTGCTGAGCAGGGCGCTGCGAAAGCTGACCTGATCGTACACAGCGAAGGCCAGGCCGGCCAGCAAGAGGGCGGTCGTGCTGGTGGCCATGACCAGGAGCATCAGTTTGCGTTTGATGGAGAGGTCCTGAAAGGCGGCCATAAGGTGCTCAGGTGTGGGTGATGGGGTTAAGGGCTAAGCGGAGCAATTTGGAACTGATTTGCAGGTGGGCGCGCGTGGCGGCGGGCTCGTTGACCTCGAAGCGGATCTTGCTGCCGACCGTCGTGAAGTTGATGATCCCGGCGACGGCGGCCCCGGGCTCGACTTCGGTGACCGTCAAGACACTGGCCCGCTTGAGGCCCGCGAGGATCAGGCCGAGCTGGGTCTTCTCCGAGTTGCTGATAAACAGCAGGTGGCACTGGGTGGCTTCCGCCGGTCGAGTGAGGCGTTTGACGACGATGCGGCGTCGGTCGATCCGCTTGTCCCGGACCATGGCGTCCAGCCAGCCCCCAAAGGGGTCGTCGCCGAGGATGCCGATGGTGATGGGGGTTTCCGGGGCGGGGAAGGCTGTGGGGGGCCAGTCCACGAATTTGGCGAAGTTGTAGAGGAAGGCGGCCTTGACTTGGTACTCCAGGCTCTGGGCTTCCTGGGCGCGAGTCGTGGCCGGGGCGGTGACCAAGGCGAGGGCGAGGCAGGCGGCCCCGAGGCGGGTGATCCAGGCCCGTCGGCGGCTCGCGTGGGATGGTGCGTCCGGAAACAACATGGGACAACGGCGGCGGCGCCGGAGGGAGGGGGAGGTCGTCGAGCCAGTTAGAAATGCCAGGTTATCTGCCCGTAAACACCTCGTTGGATCTCAATGGTTTGTGTATTGATGAAGGTGGGCGTGAATTCGAGGTGTTGGGAGTGGAGGAGGTTTTGACCCACAATCGAAACTTCAAGGTTCGGGCGCGCGTGCCAGGCCAAACGCACGTCCATCTCGACGTAGCTGGGGACCCCGAGGGTCGGCAGACTGTCCACGTAGCGCAGCTCTTGATCCAACTCGAGATGGGCCGGCAGGTCCATCGAGGAACGGAGCATGAACTGGTGGCGGGGGCTCTTGCCGGTGTCGAGCAGGGAGGTGTAGTCGAGGCTGCCCGGCCCGCGCTGCAGATTCATCTCCAGAAACGTGTAGGAACCGCGGAGCTGCCACCATCGCTCCACTTGCCAGTTGACCCCGAGTTCGGCGCCATAGGTGTTGCCTTTCAGGTTGTTGGCGCCGGTGAAGGGCGCAACTAAGTGGGGGGGGCCGGAGGTAAGGTCCAGGACTGGGATCCCCGGCTCGATGCTGCGCAGATGTTGGTAGTCGTTGTAATAGAGCGAGAGGTCAAACGAGACCTGGTCGATGGGCTGGAAGCGGTAACCGATTTCGTAAGCCAGCTCCTCCTCGGACAGGAAGTTGCCGTCCCCATACACGCTTTCCACGATCGGTACCGGCGAGCCCATGGTGCCTGGGGGCAGGATCCCCTGGTTGAGCACCAACCCTTCCTCCGCCCGGGAAGGTGTGCGGACCGCGCGGGAGACTGAGGTCCAGAAGGTGTGGCGTTCGGCCGGAGTCCAGGCGAGCCGGGCGGAGGGTTGGATTTCGAAGCCGGTGAAGTCGTTATGTTCGAACTTGGAGCCCAGGGTGAGATGAAGGCGGTCCTCGACCAGGAGGATCTCATCCTGGAGGAAGGCGCTGAAGAGCTGGAGGCGGCGGTCGGTAGGGTAGAGGGCGACGGCGGGGCTGTTGCCGACGTTATCGGCCATGAGGCGGTAGCCGAGGCCCCAGAGGATGTCTTGGCGCTGGCCCAGGGGAAAGCGGTGCTGAAAATCAAGGTCGAACGTCTGCTGGTCGTCTTGGAAGATGGCCACGTCGCGGGCGTAGCGGTCGTAATAGACCTGGAGCTTTAGGTCGGAATCTTCGGAGAAGGTGTGGGTGAGCCGGCCCAGGAGGTTGCCGCCGCGAATGGTCCCTTGGTCGGGGAGCGCGCTCTGGTAGGTGGGCGCGACGGTGAGTTGGGGCACGGTGTAGGTGTCGTTGATGAGGCCGTCGTAGGCGTCCCCTTGGAAGGTGAGCTGGGTGTTGGCACTGACATCCCAATCCATCCGGAAACCGCCTTGGCCGGCCTGCGAGGCGTCGTTGGCGTCCATCCCGCTGGGCAGCACGTAGTCACTCCGATTGTAGTATTTGCCGTACACCCGGTAATACACGTCGTCGCTCAGCTTGCCCCCATAGCGGAAGCCGCCGAAGCCCAGGTCTTCACTGCCGGCGCCGCCTTCGAGCAACGTGCCCTGGGTCTCCTTGGCGCTCTTGGTGATGATATTGATGACCCCGTCCACGGCGTTCGCGCCCCACAAGCTGGCGCCGGGACCGCGGATCACCTCGATGCGGTCCAGGTCCTCGAGCAACGTGTCTTGTTGGTCCCAGAACACCCCGGAGAAGAGCGGGGTATAGACGCTGCGCCCATCCATGAGGACGAGGAGTTTGTTGGCGAAGAGGTCATTGAAGCCGCGCGAGCTGATCGCCCAGTCGTGAGCATCGACCTGGGCCACGTCCAGGCCCGGCGCCAGGCGGAGGGCCTCGGGGATGCTGGTGGCCCCGGAGCGCCGAATGTCGTCCTGGGTGATCACCGTAATGGCCGCCGCCGCCTCGGAGAGTTTCTCCTTCTTCTTGGAGACGGACGTGACCTTGATGTTGCTCAGCTCCTCCAGACTGAGGTCCGCGAAGTCGGAGGGCGACTTGTGGGCCAGGTCGGCGTCGCTGGCCCAAGCGGCCGCGACGGCAATCAGACTGGCAAGACCGAGCGCCAGGGGCTCAGCCCGGCGGCGGGGGCGGAGAGGCCGGAGGGCGGTCGGCCGGACCGTCGATTGGGGTGAGGGGCGCGCGCGGCGCCTCGATGAGGCAGTGAGGCTACTCGAGTCGTGGCCAGATTCCATGAGGCGGCGATGTTGGCGCTTTCCGGACGGTTTGGGTCTGGACGGGAATCATGGCACTGTTGCCGGGTCTGGGGACGGTACCTCAGCCCGTAGGGGCACGGCTTCGGAAACGACTCGGCCTGAATCGGTCCATGTGATTCATATCGTCAATACATGGAATTACTGAAACTCGATAGTGGGGAATAGCCCTGCCCGGGCCGGGGCGCCCGAGGCCGAGCCCGCGGGCGGGAGAGGCCGGACAACCAGGCCGCGGACCAGACGGCCCGCGCCCGCGCGCCGCGGGGTTTGGCGCTTGCCTGGCCGGTCGAGGTCGTTAGGGTGGCGGCTATGACGGCGCAGACACGCGAAGCCGCAGCCCGCCCGCGACGGACGTCCAAAATGATCCGCCGCGCGCCGGTCGCTGCTCTCGCGCCCAGGCGAGGGAGCGAAAGAGGCGATGCCCGCGGCGGAGCGGGGGGCGTATGAGCTTGCCGCCCGCTGGCCGTATCGACGCCTTTGCCGCCATCGAACGAACCGCCCTCAGCATCGAGGGCCAACTGACTCCCAAGGAGATTCGGTTCCTCTGCCTGTTGGCCGCCTTTCCCACGTGCGCGGGTGAGGTGCTGGAGATCGGCAGCTTCAAAGGACGCTCGACCACGGTGTTGGCCAAGGCGGCGAGCCTCGCTGGGCAAGGTGCCGTGGTGGCGGTGGATCCGTTGACTTCGCCCGCGGCCACCGACCCGAGTCTGGGGGGGCAAAGTTCTGGCTGGGCGGATTTCCAGGCCAATCTCGAGCGGGCGGGCGTTCGGGCGCGGGTCGAGTTCTACCGCGAGCGCTCCAGCGCGCTGGCGGCGCGGCGGCCGGCGGCGCGGCGGATTCGCCTGCTGTGGATCGACGGTGATCATACCGCGGCCGGGGCCAAAGCCGACTTGGCGTTCTTCGCCCCCTTCCTGGCTGATGGGGCGATTGTGGCGTTGCACGACGTGCTCCACAACGACGGGGGCCCAGCCCGCGTGTTCGCCGAAGACCTGCTACTCTCTCCTGGTTTTGGTCCCGCCGGGCTTTGTGGCTCCATCGGTTGGTCGCAGTGGTTCGCCGACCCAGCGGGGTGTGTGCCCTATCGCCGGGCCAAGCTGCGGCTCTATCGCCGACTCCAACGCTTCATCCCCTATGTGGCCTTTGGCGGGGATATCGACGGTTGGGCCAAATTGGGCTACAAGCTGGCGCGGGCGAGGATTCCGCACGGGGAGGTCAGCCCAGCCGCGTGGCGGGCCAAAGTCCGCTTCCACCCGCTGGCGGCCTGAGGAGGGCCGGGGCCGGCTTACGCCTGCGGCGCGACCGCCAAGTTCTTGATGCCTTCGAGCTCGGGCTTGACGAGTTTCTCGTAGCAGTCGGGGCAGATACCGTGGCTGAACCTGGCGGCGGAGCGCTCCATGATGTAGGCCTCGACCTGTTGCCAGTAGTTCTTGTCGTTACGGATCTTTTTGCAATAGAGGCAGATTGGCAAGAGGCCCTGGAGCTGTTTGACGTGGCTGAGCGCCGCTTCCAGCTCACGGACCCGCTCCGCCAAGCTGGTCTGGAGCTCGACGATGCGCTGGCCGACCTGCACACGCGCGCGCAGCTCCTCGACATCGAACGGCTTGGTCATGTAATCGCTGGCGCCGGCGGTGAGGCCAGAGACGACGTCGGCCCGGCTGTCGCGCGCGGTGAGCAGGATGAGGTGCTTGCTGCCGGTGGCGGCGTTGCCCCGCGCCAAAGCGCAGACGTCCAGTCCACTTAGCCCGGGCATCATCCAGTCCAGGATGGCCAGTTGGGGCGAGCCCGGCTCTTGGAGGCAGGCCCAAGCCTCGGTTCCGTCCTTGGTGGAAAGGACCTCGTAGCCCCACTTGGCCAGGCGCGCCTCGAGCAGTCGGCGCGAGACGGCATCGTCTTCGGCAATCAAAACTCTCATGCGGACTGGGTGGGGACGGTATCGGTCGGAGCAGCGGGTGGCAATCCCGGAAGCGCGAGGGTGATTTCGGTGCCGACCCCCAGCTCGCTGCGGATCGTCAAGGAGCCGCCGTGCACTTCGGTGAGGCGCTTGGCGATGGTCAGCCCCAGGCCCGAGCCCTGTTGCTCGTAG
>JAJXTA010000288.1 GCA_021784265.1 bacterium
ATCGCGCCCCGGGCGACCCGGGCGAGCGGACGGTGACCCTCCCCATGCCGATCTTCCATGTCCTGGGGCTGCTGTCGGACTTCGGTCCCCGTTACTGGGTGTGGCCCCCACGCGTCGTGGGCAGCCATAGGGTCGGTGGCTTCGCCTCGCGCGATGAGCGGGGTGTGCTACGGGTGTTGCTCTACACCCACGATCCCCAAGACACGCAGTCGCGCTCGGCGGCCGCCTTCAGGGTCACCCTCGAGATCGCCGGGTGGGCGCCCCAACCGTTGCGGGTGCGCGAATACCGGTTCGACAAGCGCCACAACTCCTGCTACGCCCTCGCGCGCGCCCTTCGGCACCGGACGACGACCGCCGCCGAAGCCCCGCGGGGGCCCTATACCGGCGCCGTGCTGGCGGAGCTCGAGCAGGCTGCGGCGTGCCATCCCACCCGGGAGACGACTGGGGCCGCGGACGGCGCCGGGCGGCTGCGCTGGAGCGGCCGCGTGGCCGGCAACGGGCTCAATGTCGTCGTGTTCGAGCCCGCGGGTTCCTCGGCCGCACCGGCGCGGGCGGAAGATCGTCGTTGAGACCCAAGTCCAGGACGGGCCTAGCGCAAGATTTTTCAGATTCTTGAAAGATCCGGGTGATTTGGGGCGTATTTATAGTAGAGGGCACCAACGCGCGCCGGTGGGCGGCTCCGGAGGCCCCGTACTATGATCAAACACCGATGTCCGAAAAGCGGGCGAGGTCGGCTAACCCCGGCGCGGCCTCTCCCCTGCGTGGCCGACGGGGCGGTGCCGATTCCGGCGGGGGGTTGGCCGGGCGTGGGCGGTGCGGTCGGCCTGCCCGCGGTGCGCCCGGCCCCACCACGTGCCGAGCCCCTGCGATGAAGACCGCGATTAAACTGCTTTTGCTCGAGGACAACCCGGCTGACGCTGCGCTGCTGCGTGTCCGCCTTGAGCAGGAGGGCTTCACGTTGTGCCTGCGCCGGGTGGACACCCGGGCCGGGTTCGAACAGGCCCTGCTGGCCGGCGACCCCGACCTCATCATCTCCGACTTCACGCTCCCCGCCTTCGATGGGATGCAAGCGCTGGCCTTCGCCCGGGTCCAATGCCCGGCGGTTCCCTTCCTCTTCTTCTCCGCCACGCTCGGCGAGGAGTTGGCCGTGGCGAGCCTCAAGGCCGGGGCTGCCGATTACGTGCCGAAGGATCGGGTCGCCGCGCTGGCCCCGGCGGTGCGTCGGGCGCTGGGTGAGGTCGAGGCGCGCCGGCGGCGCGAACAGGCCGACGCGGTGCTGCAGGAGCGGGAGCGCTGGTTCCGTGCCCTCACCGAGAGTTCGCTGGACGTGGTGACGATCCTCGATGCCCGGGGCCGGTTCAAACACAACAGCCCTTCGCTGGAGCCGGCGCTCGGCTTCCGGCCGGAAGCCCTCGCCGGCCAACGGGCGGCCGCCTGGGTGCATTGGCGGGATCGCCCGACGGTCCGGCGGGCCTTTTGTCAGGCGGTCCGCCACCCGGAGCAGCCGGTGGTGTTCGAGTGTCGCGTCCGGCACCGGAATGGCGCTTGGCGCGATCTGGAGGTTCACGGTCAGAGCCGCCTCAGCGACCCGACCATTGCCGGGGTCGTGCTCAATTGCCGGGACCGGACCGAGCAGCGTTGCACCGAAGCGCAGCGGTTTCGCGCGCAGCAGATGGGGTGCCTGGGCGCACTGGCGCGTGGCCTTGCCCACGACCTGAACAATGTTCTCACGCCAGCCCTGCTGACGGCGGATCTGCTCCGGGCGCAGGTGGCCGATCCGCAAGCGCGGGCGATGCTCGACGCGGTCAAGATCAGTGCCGTGCGGGGGGCGGAGCTGCTGCGCCAAGTCCTCCATTTCCCCCGGGGGATGCACACGGCGCCGTTGACGCCCGAACCCCGCGCTGGTGACGACCACCTGGGGGTGCCCGGCTCGCGGCCTCACCCCTCGACGCTCCAGACCCTGGACGCGCTCGCCACGACCCCGCCGGTGGGGTCCGCCAGCCCGCCCTTGGGGCAGGGCGAGCTGATCTTGGTGGCCGAGGGCGCGTTGGCCGCGCTGGAGTTCCACCGCCTGACCCTCCAGAGCCACAAGTACCAGGTGCTGGGGGCGTTGGATGGGCTGGAAGCGCTGCACCTCTTCCACGAACACAAGGCTCACATCCACGCGGTCCTCACGGAGTTGACCTTGCCCGTCTTGGATGGGGCCGCGCTGGTGCAAGCGATGCGCCGGGTGGAGCCGGGAGTCAAGGTCCTCTGCGTCAGCGGTTTGCCCGCCAACGCCGTGCCGGCGCGGGAGCACCTCCAGGTCCAGGCCTTCCTCCCCAAACCGTTCACCGCCCCGCAACTGCTGACCACTCTGGCTGGGCTGCTCCAGTCCCAGGCTTGACCGCGGCCGCCAACCGCCGATACTCCCTTTCATGTTCGTGGTAATTCCCAATGGTAATCACCGCTGCCGCGGTTGGTTGGACTAGATTATGAACGCCGCCCCCGTCATGGTCAGTATTCACCCGTATTTCAAGATTCGCCCGGGCAACCTCGAGGCCGTGCGGGCGCTCCTGCCGGCCCTGGTGACCAAGACCGCCACCGAGCCGAAGAACCTTTTTTACGACTTCACCCTCGACGGGGAGGTGCTCTTCTGCCGGGAAGGCTATGCCGACGCCGAGGGGCTGGTGGCCCACCTGGACAACGTCGGCCCGCTCGTCGCCGAGATGCTGAAGTTGGCCGACTTGACCCGGGTCGAGGTGCATGGCCCGGCGGCGGAACTGGCGAAGTTAGCGGCTCCCCTGGCCGCCCTGAAGCCGGTTTGGTTTGCCTACGTCTGCGGCGTGCCGCGGTGAGGGCACGTCGATTTCAGCGTGCGTGGCGCCGCCCCACCCGTTAGACTGGCAACTCATGAGTGTCCAAGAGTTCAGCGCCACGATGGCCGTCTTCCTCGACCTGGAGAATATCGCCCTGGGCGCCCGCGATGCCCACTACCCCCGCTTCGACATCCAGAAGGTGCTCGAACGGCTCCTGCTCAAGGGCCACATCGTCGTCAAGAAGGCCTATTGCGATTTCGACCGCTACAAAGAGTTCAAGCGCGACCTCCACGAAGCCGCCTTCGAGCTGATCGAAATCCCCCATGTCCGCCAGTCGGGTAAAAACTCGGCGGACATCCGGATGGTCGTGGACGCCCTGGACCTCTGTTACACCAAGGGCCACGTCAACGTCTTCGTCATCATCAGCGGGGACTCGGACTTTTCGCCGCTGGTCAGCAAGCTGCGCGAGAACGCCAAGACGGTCATCGGGGTCGGCGTGAAGAACTCGACGGCCGATCTCTTCCTGAACAACTGCGACGAATTCCTCTACTACGACGACCTGGTGCGGGCCGAGCCGGCCAAAGGCCGGCAGCGGGCGGCGGCGAGCGAGGCGGTCCCCAAGACCCGCGAGGATGAGCGCAAGGGGCCGCCCTTGGCCGATGCCCTCGATCTGGTCCTGGAGACGTTGGAAGCTATCACCGAGGAGCGGGAGGGTGACGAGCGGATTTGGGGTTCGATGATCAAGCAGGCCATCAAGCGGCGCCACCCCGGCTTCAACGAGCGGGCCTACGGTTTCCGGTCCTTCAACGACCTGCTCCTCGAGGCCCAGACCCGCCAACTGCTGAGGCTGGAAGCGGACGAGAAGTCCGGCGGTTACACGGTGCGGCTGGTGGAGATCAGCGGCCCCACCGCGGCGCCCACGACGTCACCCGCAAGCTGACCCCGGCCCGCTCGGCCGCTCCGGCCGGCTCAGCGTGGCGGCGCTGGCGGTGGACCAGAGGTGTCTGCTGGTCCGGGCGGCCCGGGTGGGTGCGGCCCTCCCGGGGGACCGTGGAAGGACTTGTGGAAGAACTGCTGGCGCTGGCGGTCCATCTCCCGCATCAACACCCGCTGTTCTGGGGTGAGGAATTGGGCGATCCGTTGGTTCGACTTGGCGAAGATATCGGCCATTTGCTTGCCCGAGGCGGTGCGGACCGCTTCGATGGCCGTCACGGTCTCGGTGACCACCGGTTCGATTTCCTGGACCTGCGCCGGGGTGAGCCGCAGGCGCGTGCGCAGGTCGCCGCAGATGTGGACCGCCATGTCGTGCGGGCGGGGTGGAGCAAAGGCCCGGCGCATCCCCAGGCTGAACCCCCCCATGCCGCCGGCCAAGAGGCCCGCGCCGAACACCGCGGCCAGATAGAAGGTGGCAGTCTGCTTGGTCATCGGGCCCTACTGGGAGAGGACCAGGTTGACCTCGGCGTTGGGCAAAGCCACCTCCATCCCCGGCTGCCCGGCCAGGGCCAGCAAGCTCACGACGACGGTTACCGCCAGGATCAGCGAAGCACAGCTCAGGCCCAGCCGGAGGCGACGGCGGAGGTCGGTGGGTTCACTCGGCAGCCGCTCGGCCACGCAACGGCTGGCCGCCCAGGGCGCGGCGGCCTCGGCCGGCGCCGGGGCGCGCGCGGCGGCGCGGAGCAGCCGCTGGAGCAGCTCGTCTTGATTCTTCATGACTCATCCCCTGCCAGCAGGGTTTCCAAGTGTTTCTTCATCTTATGGCGGGCACGAAAGGCCCGCACTTTGATTAACGACGCGCCCCACCCGGTGACCTGGCGGACTTCTTCGACGCTCTTGCCCTCGAGGTGGAGCAAGGTGATCACCAGCCGGTCGGCCGGGCTGAGGCGGGCCAAGAGCTTCTCGACCAGCTCACGGGCGGCCAAGTTATGGGCCGGTTCGAGTTCCTCGGTGGTCGCCGTCAGGGACTCCAGCGCGCGCGCCTCCCCTTCGCCGAGATCGGCCCAGCGCAGCTCCGGGCGGACGCGCTCGGCCTGGAGTTGGTTCAGGCAGAGGTTCACCGCGATCCGCGACACCCAGTGTTCCAGAGGGGCCTGGCCGGCGAACTGATCCAGTTTTGAAAAGATCTTCACGAAGACGGACTGGATGAGGTCTTCTTGGCTGGTCTGCCGCGGCCAGTAGGCGCGAACGATCTTTCGGACCAGGGGATAAAGATGGTTAAAGAGCGCGCGCGCCGCCTCATCGTCACCCCGTCGCACCCGTTCCAGGCACGACGACACATCGAGTTCCGCCTCAGGCATAACGACTTGGGCGGGCGCCTATCATTAAGTGGAGACAGCCCCGCGGGG
>JAJXTA010000289.1 GCA_021784265.1 bacterium
GAGGGCGCCGAGCATCATTTCAGCACCCATTGCTCCGCCCTGACCGACCACCCGGGCTTCGCCTTCACCCCGGCCGCCGACCGGCAGGTGCGGGCCTTCGCCGACCGCGGCGAATACCATCCCCAGCCCGAATGGAGCGAGAACATCCCGCACCCGGTCGAGGCCAGCCGCGGCCAGACGGCCAGCGGCGACGCTTACAGCCCGGGTTGGTTCGATCTGCCGCTGCCACCCGAGGGAGCGGTGACCCTGGTGGTCAACGCCGAGCGCGCGGACCCCGCGCCGGAAGCGCTCGCCGACTTCGTGAACCATCGGCGCGAGCGGGTCCGCCAAACCGTGCGGCAGGCCGCGCTCCGCGAACCCGACAAGCTGGGCCAGGCCCTGGCCGCCGCGACCGCGGCCTACGTGGTGCGCCGCGAGGAGGGGACGACCGTGGTCGCCGGCTATCCCTGGTTCCTGGACTGGGGCCGAGACTCGCTCATCGCCGCCCGGGGCCTGTTGGCCGCCGGCCGACTGGCCGAGGTCCGCCAACTCCTGATCCAGTTCGGCCGCTTCGAGCGGGAGGGAACGCTCCCCAACTCGATTCACGGCGAAGACGCCTCGAACCGGGACACCTCCGATGCCCCCCTCTGGTATGGCGTCGTCTGCGAGGACCTCGCGCTCGCCCCGGGCGCCGCCGGCGCCCCGGCCGAACTCTACGCGACTCCGGTGGACGCGACGGGGCGGCGGCTGGTTGATGTCTTGCGCGGGATCGCCGGCGGCTACCTGCGCGGCACCCCCAACGGCATCCGCGTGGACCCCGACTCCGCCCTAGTCTGGAGCCCGAGTCACTTTACCTGGATGGACACCAATTACCCCGCGGCCACCCCGCGTGAGGGTTATCCGGTCGAGATCCAGGCGCTCTGGATTCGCCTGTTGCGGCAACTCGAGCGGCTCGAGGCGCCGCCGGTGGCGGAACCCTGGGGGGCCTTGGCGGGGCGGGCGACCGCCGCGCTCGAGCGCCTGTTCTGGCTGGAAGACCGGGGCTATTTCGCCGACGCCTTGCTGGCCCGCCCGGGTCAGGCCGCCGCTCAGGCCGTCCCCGACACGGCCCTGCGCGGCAATTACCTCTTCGCCATCAGCCTGGGCTTGGTCAACGGCCCCCGCGCCCAGCGTGCCGTGATGGCCGCGTTGCGCCACTTGGTGGTGCCGGGAGCGCTCCGTTCCCTGGCCCCGTTACCGGTCTCGCCCCCGCTGCCGGTCCGCGGCGCCGACGGGCGCCCGCTCAATAACCCCAACGAACCCTACTGGGGGCGGTATGAGGGAGACGAGGACACCCGCCGCAAACCGGCGTATCACAATGGCACGGCGTGGACCTGGACCTTCCCCGTCTTCTGCGAGGCTCTGGCGCGCGCCTGGGCTAACGAACCGGCCGCGGTGGCCGCCGCCCGCGCCTATCTGGGCAGCGTGGATCGGCTGCTGGCCGAAGGCTGTCTGGGACACCTCCCCGAAATTGTCGATGGCGACGCCCCCCACCAGGCGCGGGGTTGTGACGCCCAGGCCTGGGGCGCGACCGAAGCCCTCCGGGTGTGGAAGTGGCTGCACGGCCTTTCCGGCTGATCGGCGGGGCGGTTCCCGGTGGGTTCCACCCCGGTCACGGTGCGCGCGCCCAGTTTGTAAATGAACTCCGAGTAGGTCCACCGCCGCAACACCGCCGCCCGGCGGCGAACGCCGATGAGGCACAGCAGGTGGATCAACCGCCACGCAACCCCGGCGAACCAGCCGGTGACCGCGCGCCCCCCGGCCATGCGCCGCTCCGCCGACCCGGCCTTCGACGGCGGTCCCGCCTCCGCCGGGCCCGAGGGAATTGAGGCAGCGGCCAGAACCACCAAGACCGAAGGAGATTGAGTGCAGGACAAAATAGTAACCATTAGGCTGCTTGGGCAGCTTGAGGTGGGGGGTCGGCGAGGCGAACGCGCAGGTAGTCGCTTTGGTTGAGGCGATCCCAGACCTGGTCGAACTGGTTGCCATACAGGGCGCAGCGCAGGTCCAGGATGTGGGTGGCCCCGGGTTCAGACCAGAGCATGCCGGAGCCCTTGCGGCGTCCGCCAATCACCGTTTTGCAGCCGGCTTCGACCACCCCGGAGCCGTAGAAGAATCCGCGGGCCCGGTAGGTCCCGTAGAGCATCCGGCTTCGGTTGTGCTCAAAGTAGGCGATGTGCTTGCCGGCCCCTGCTGCGGGTTCGCCCGCCAACTTGCCCGTCCTTTCCCGGGCTTGGCGGAGGACGTCTGGGACTTCGTCCGCCAGCAACGGTTCACGCCAGATTCTCCAAAGGGCCTTGGCGCCCTCAGGGTCCGGGTCCAGGCAGTGCGTCAGTTCCAAGCGATGCTCCAGGGCGTGGTAGAGGCCCAGGATCTGGCAGGCCATGGGGAAGCATTTGGCCCCCTGCTCCCAAATCCAGGCCGCCCCGTCGCCCAACAGCACGGAGATCAGGGCGGCGCTGAGGCGGCGGCGCAACGCCTCCTGGCGCGCGCGCACCATGAAGTCGGGGGCTTCTTCAAACCCGGCGACGTAGCTGGAGGACTCGAAATCCCGCAAGGGCAGGCCCTCGTCATCGAGGGTGGTCTGGGTAAAAACACAGGCCAGCTTGGCTTCGCGGGTCTTGGCCGAACCATCGGGTTGCTTGCCCGCCCGCCCCTTAAGTTCTTCGGCCCGCAGGGGCACGCCTGTGCCATCGACGGCGATATACAGGATGGGAATCGGCCCGACTTCATGCTCGAAGGGGGGCAACGGCTCTTGGATGGCCCGCACCCGAGGGCCCATCTCCTGGGCGATGCGTTGAATCTGCCGACCGTCCACTTCCAGCCCGCAGAAGGCCTTGAGGTCGGCCGCGGCGGTGTCGAAGCGCAGGCGGGCGGCGGCGCGGCAAAGCACCCGCAGCGCCCCGGGGGAGTAGCCCGCCCACAAGCCCAGCGCCCGGTCCAGCGAGGCGCGGCCACGCTCCTCCTTGGCCGAGTAGTAATAGTGGCGCCGCAGCGCCGCGGGCCCGAAGAGCGTCAGCGCCTCCTTGGGGCGGGCGGCGTGGCACTTCTCGCCCGGCCGACCAGCATCCTCGGGCACGGGCAGGGTAGGGTCGTTGAGCAGGTCCTCCAACAGGGCGCGGGCATCGCGGAAGAGAGCCTCCCGCAGGCCAAGTTCCACCGCCTCCAAATTGCGCACCCCCTGCTCTCGCCAGTGCCCTTGGACTAGCCGGAGGAAGGCATTGGCCTCCCGGAAGCGCTCCTGCCCGATTTCGATCGGGGGTTTTTTTTTGCCTCTGGAGCCGCCTGGGTTTGGCGGGTGAGTTGGTCGGTGACGGCAACGAACGCCTCGGCCAGTTCCTCGAAACGCCTGTAATTGGCGACCAGGGGTTCGATTTGGGGGGCCTGCTCGGCGGGGATGCGTTCGGAGAACTTCGTTCCTTGGACGTAGCCCTGGAGGACGTAGTAGGGGCCCTGAGGGTCTTTGGAGTTTGCGCGGCGCTTCTTAAAGAACTGGCGGCTCAGGGAGCCGCGGCGCAGGCGGTCAATGGCGCGGATTTGTTGGAGGATCTGCTCGCGGCGTTCCTCGAGCTGGTGGCGCGAAACGTTCATGGCGTGTATTGTATCTATATAGATACAACAACGCAACTGAGAAGCAATGGCCCACAGGCTTCGCTCACAGTTCGGTTACTTCTTTGTCCTGCACCCTCCTTACTTCAAGAACAACGCATCCCAGAGGCGCTACGCCGACTATCGGCATCAGAAGTTCTTTGTCGGCTCCGGCGTCGTGGAGCCCGGCTGCCGCGCCGTCATCGGCCTACGCCTCAAACAGTCCGGTAGGCACTGGTCGGTCCGCGGAGCCAATGCGATCATCGGCCTGCGCAGCTGCATCATGTCCGGCCGCTTCGAGGACTTTTGGGCCTCTCGCACCCCATAGCCCCCACTTTTATCTCGTCCACCCACCGCAATCATGAGAGGGCGTGACCAAAGGACACGAGGCCGCCGCCAAACCAGCTCAGTAGCCCGACGCACCACACCGCCAGACGGAGGACCGACCACCGCGGCTGAACCGGGAGAGGCAGGAACTGGAAGGCGGCCGCGCCGAACAACAGCCCGGCGCAGTAGGGAAACAGTCCGACGGAAAACCGCCAGCAGCAAGACTGGAACCCGCGCGCGATGGCGCCGGTGAAGGGTCCGGAAACGCAGCCAATGGTAGCCGCCACATTCCAATTGTCGCGCCAGTCGCCGGGCCGCTGTCGGCTCAGGAGGAAGAACGTGATGGCGGCAAACACCAGGTAGAAGGCCAGGCCGGCACGGAGGTGGGCACGGGTGAACGGAAGCTGAGGCTGGGTTGTCATCGGGCCGAGGTTGAGTTCTCCCACAGCGGGCCCCGGAGGCGCCACCGCACCGCCGCCCCTAACGGGTCGTTCACCAGCAGAAACTCGAGCCCGTTCAGAATCATAAGCCGAAACCCATTTCATCTGGTTGCAGTTTAACGTGGTGTTTAAGCGGTCGGCAAGCAAAATGAACCCCGCTCATAGGCCATTCCGCTGCGGAGCAAAGCGTCAGTGTCGTGCCGCCCGGCGCGCCCGGGCAGCCCGACGCAGTGCGGCGTTGTCAACCGCGCCACCACGCGGCATAGTGCCGGGCGTGTCTCGACGCTCCTTCCCACCTCCCGCCGCCCGGCCGGTCCGCCCGACTTCGGGGGCGGCGTCCACCCCGCGCGCGGCCGACTCTCAGGCATGCCGCGGTTCCCGGTAGAACATGGCCCGGCTCGTTTTTGACATCGAAACCTCCGCCCTGCCGCGCGAGGCCTTCGACGCGGCCCAGTGGGAGTTCCTCTTCCGGGAGGTGGAAAAGCTCCCCGACGAGGCGGCCCGCGCGGCGCGGCGGGTCGAGGTCCAGCGCCAGCTCAATCTCTGGCCCTTGACGGCCCAGGTGGCCTGCGTCGCCATGCTCAACGCCGACACGGCCCGCGGCCAAGTGCTCTATCTGGCCCCGGACCACCAAGAGCCTGGCCCGGAGGCTGACCCCGTGCAGTTCCTCACCTGCCTGGACGAGGCGGAGCTGCTGGCCGCCTTCTGGGACGTGGCCAAACACTACGACAGCGTGGTGACCTTCAACGGGCGCGGCTTCGATG
>JAJXTA010000290.1 GCA_021784265.1 bacterium
CCCTTCGGTCGCGATACCGAACGAAAAATGAACCCTTATGAAGATTAAGTCCGTGTTCCTGCTCCTGGCAACGCTGGTGATGGCGCCCGGGGGGGTGGGTTTGGCCACAACGGTCACCAACGGCCTGGCCGCACATCTGAAGTTCGACGGCGACCTGCTCGACGCGACCAGCAACGGGGTCAACGGAACCCCCGTGGGCACCCCCGGCTTTGCCACCGGGGTCTTGGGCCAAGCCATCCACTTGACCAGCGACGGGCTCGACCTGACCAACAATTACGTCAGTCTCCAGTACCCGCCGGTCCTCCAGTTCGGCAGTGATGCCACCGGCAATACCACCGACTTTTCGGTGGCTTTTTGGGTCAAGATCTTCAGTCAGAACGATGACAAGCCATTCATCAGCAACAAGGACTGGAATAGCCCGCTGAACCAGGGGTGGGTGGTGGCCACCGAGCCGGATGGCATGGCCTGGAACCTGCGCGACGACGGCGGCTCGGGCCGCCGGGATAGTCCGCATGTGGCGCCCCAGCTTGAGGACGGCAATTGGCATCATCTCGCCGTGACCTTCCAGCGGACCAACGTGGGCGACATTTACGTGGACGGTCAACTGGTCAACAGCTCCAGCATCGCTCCGGATCCCGGCAATCCGGTGGGCAGTCTGGATACGGTGGGCTTGCAGATGAACGTCAATCTGGGACAGGACGGCACTGGGGAGTACACCGATGGACCGGTGGGGGCGGCGGTGGACATGCTCATGGACGACCTGGGCGTCTGGCGGCGGGTGTTGACGGCGGACGAGGTCGCCGAGATTTACAACAAGGGACTCCTGGGCAAGACGCTGGACCAGGAATCGCCCGGGGTGCTGCCCACGGTGATTGTCAACCAGCCGACCAATCAAACGGTGGTCGCGGGGGTAGCGGCCTCGTTTAACGTGGACGCCAACGGCTTCCACCTCACTTACCAGTGGAGCCTCAACGGCACCAACCTCGTCGCTGCCACGAACAAGACCTACGCCATTCTCGCCACCCAAGCCGCGGACGCCGGGACCTACGGCGTCGTGGTCAAGGGCGATGGCGGCACCGTGATCAGCAGCAACGCCGTCCTCACCGTGCTCTCGCCCGCGGCGGTCTGCGACCTCACCAACGGCTTGGTCGCCCATCTGAAATTTGACGGCGATTACACTGATGCCTCCGGCAACGGGGCGGCAGGGACCCCGGTGGGCGCCCCCACCTTCCAGGATGGGATCCTGGGCAAAGCCGTCCGCATCACCAGCACGGTCGATGATGTCACCAACAACTTCGTGAGCCTGGGCTCCACCGCCGCCCTGCAGTTGGGCACCAACGATGCCACCTTCGCCTTTTGGACCAAGGTCTATTACCAAGCGGGCGACAAGCCCTTCCTCTCGAACAAGGACTGGAGCAGCCACGACAACCCGGGCTATGTGATCGCCAGCGAACCCGACGGCCTGATGTGGAACCTCAAGGACAGCATCTCGACCGCCCGCGACAGCCGGCATGTCGGGAGTCAAGTGCTGGACGGGGCTTGGCATCACGTGGCCGTGACCTTCGTCCGCGCCAACGTCGGCAGCGTCTATGTGGACGGGGTTCTCCTCACCAGCGCCAATGACGCCCCGGATCCCGGCAATGCCATCGGGAGCATCGGCACGGGCACCAATCTGAGCTTGAACCTCGGCCAAGATGGCACCGGCAACTATACGGCCACCAGCACCGCCGGCATCGACATGCTGATGGACGACTTGGCCGTCTGGAACCGGGCGCTGAGCGCCGCCGAGGTCGCTTGCATCGTCAGCCACGGCCGCGCGGGCAAGAGTCTGGATGAACTCCTGCCGGTCCCAACGCAGATCACCGCCCAACCGGTCGGGGTGACCAACGAGGTGGGCGTGGCGGCCAGTTTCCGCGTCGTGGCTAACGGCGTCCAACTGACCTACCAATGGCAGCACAACGGCCAACCGATTCCGGGCGCAACCAACAGCACCTACTCGCTCCTCGCCGCCGCCACCACCGACGCCGGCGCCTATACGGTCGTGGTCACGGGGACTTTGGGCACGGTCACCAGTAACCCCGCCACCTTGGCCGTTAACCCGGCCCCCGCCAGTTGCGATGTAAGCAGCGGCCTGATGGCCCACTTGGAGTTCGACGGCGATTACTCGGACGCCTCCGGCAACAGCCTCAACGGGAGCGCGGTCGGCAGCCCGACCTTTGTGCCCGGGCTCATCGGTCAAGCGGTCCATATCGTCAGTACCAAAGACGACGCCACGAACAATTACGTGACCTTGGGGGCGCCCAGCGCCTTGCGGTTCAGTACCAATGACTTCTCGCTCGCGTTCTGGACCAAAGTCCTGGCCCAAAGCGGCGACAAGCCCTTCGTGGCCAATGCCGACTGGGGCGGGCGGACCACGCCGGGCTTCGTCCTCGCCAGTGAGCCGGACGGCGTGGCGTGGAGTTTCGAGGACAGTTCCGGGGCGCCGCGACGGGCCAGTCCCATTGTTGCTCCCCAAGTCGAGGATGGCGACTGGCACCATGTGGCGGTGACCTTCCAACGCTCCGGCATGGGGGTCCTCTACGTGGACGGGCAGGCGGTCGATACCACCAGCATCGCCCCGGCACCCGGCAACCCGCTCGGGAGCGTGGACACCGGCGCCAGCGGGCTTAAACTCAACTTTGGTCAGGACGGCACCGGGAACTACACCGCCGGCGGCACCGCCGGTTTGGACATGTATCTGGATGATCTGGCGATCTGGAGCCGGGTCCTGGCGCCCACCGAGGTAGCGTGCATCGTCAGTCAGGGCCGGGCAGGCAAGACCTTCAGCGCCTCTCAGACCCCAGGTGGGGACTTGCAGGTGAGCGTGGTCAACGGCCAATTGGTGATCTCCTGGACCGGCGGCGGCACCCTGCAGTCGGCCACGAACGTCATCGGGCCCTGGACCGACGTGTCCAACGCCTCCAACCCCTACCCCATCCAGCCCAGCCAACGCGGCCTCTTCTTCCGCCTGAAACCGGGCGGCACCACCCAGAGCCTCATGAGAATCAGTTCGGGTGCGGACGGTGCCATCCACATCTCCTGGACCGGGACCGGCACCCTGCAATCGGCGCCGAAGGTCAGCGGGCCCTGGAGCACGGTCACCAACGGGGTGAACCCGTTCGTGTTCCAACCCACCGGCCGCGGTCAGTTCTACCGCGTTCAGCAATAGGCCCCACCGCCCAAGAAGCAAGGTCGGCCGAGCCCCGGCGCTGGCTGGGGCCCGGCCCGCGCGAGCCAGGTGGCGGGTGACCGGTCGTCGTCGGCTTTTCCCCCGGGCGCGTATTAATCTTGACCCCCTGGGAGCGGGTCCGTAGGGTGGGCTGGTGTTAAGCAAATTTCATGTTTGCACAGCTTAAAGGCCTGTTTTCCAACGATATTGGAATCGACCTGGGGACCGCGAATTCACTCGTTTACGTACGGGATCGTGGCATAGTGTTGCGGGAACCGTCGGTGGTCGCAATTCAAGCCGGCACGAACAACGTGCTGGCCGTTGGGGAGGAGGCCAAGCGGATGCTGGGACGCACCCCGGGGAACATCATCGCGATCCGGCCCATGAAGGATGGGGTGATCGCGGACTTCGATGTAACCGGAGCGATGCTCCGGCATTTCATTCAACGCGTTCATCACCGAAAGCTGATTGCCCCACGGGTGGTTGTGGCGGTGCCCTCTGGCATCACCGAGGTCGAACGACGAGCCGTGAAGGATTCCGTCACCCACGCCGGCGCGCGCGAGGTGTATTTGATCGAGCAGCCGATGGCCTCAGCTATCGGCGTGGGCCTGCCCGTACACGAGCCCGCCGGCAACATGATCGTCGATATCGGAGGCGGCACGTGCGAGATGGCCATCATCTCCCTGGCCGGCATTGTCTTCAGCCGCAGCCTGCGGGTGGGGGGCGATGAGTTCGACGAGACGATCGTGGCCTACATGAAACGAGCGCATAACTTAATGATTGGCGAACGCACCGCCGAGGAAATCAAGATCCGCACCGGCTCCGCCTATCCCCTCGAACAGGAGTTGACCATGGACGTCAAAGGCCGGGACCTCAGTACCGGCCTGCCCAAGACCATCACCATCCGGTCCGAGGAGATTCGCGAAGCCCTGAAGGAACCGCTTTCGAGCATTTTGGAGTCGATTCGCATCACCTTGGAACGCTGCCCGCCCGAGCTGGCCGCGGACCTGGTGGATCGCGGCATCGTCCTGGCCGGCGGCGGCGCCCTGCTCCGGCAAATCGACCGCCTCATCGCCGAGGAGACCTATCTCCCCGTGCATGTGGCCGACGACCCGATGAGCGCCGTGGCCGAAGGGACGGGCCGGGTGTTGCAGGAACTCCAGTTTCTCAAGCGCGTGGCTTCCTCCTCCGGCTAGGCGGTTCCGCAGCGACGGGACCGTGCGTTCGCCCCGCGAGTCGGTTTTGACGGGGCAATAGAATGTCGAAAAGGCCGTATTACGCTGCCTCCGGCGTGGTCGTGGTGCTGGTGTGTTTGCTGCTCAGCCTGCCCAGCTCGACGGCGACGCGGGCCAAGTTGGCCCTGAGCAGCCTGTTTCTGCCCCTGTTCGGCCTGATGGGCTCGGCCCATAGCTTGGCCGGGCAGGTCAACCAGGCCCTGCTCCCGCGCCGGGTGTTATGGCAACGGCTGGCGCTGGCCCAACAGCAAGAAAACGCCCTGGCCCTGCGGGCGGCGCAAGGAGAGGAGGCGCTCCGCGAAAACGCCCGGCTGCGCCAGCTCTTGGCCTGGCAAGCCCAAACCACCTGGCATTTCCGCGCCGCGCGCGTCATCGGGCGTGACACCGCCACGTGGTGGCGCACAGTGCGCATCGACTTGGGTCGGCGGGATGGCCTGCGGCCGGATCTGCCGGTGCTGATCCCCGAGGGCTTGGTCGGGCGCGTCACCCAAGTGGCCTACACCAGCGCGGTCGTGGTGCTGGTCGGCGACCCCCAATGCCGCGTGGCGGTGCGCGTGCGGGAGACAGGCGAGAACGGAGTTCTGGCGTCCACCTCGGCGGGCGCGCTCGACCCCCGCTTGGTCGATCTCACCTATCTCCCCCGCAACACGGCGTTGCGCCCGGGTCAGACGGTGTACACCAGCGGCTTGGGC
>JAJXTA010000291.1 GCA_021784265.1 bacterium
CCGGCGGTAACGCTGGCGATGGCCGCCGCGGGCAAATTCGCGTGGTCGCGCGTGGCCGGCTACCTCCTGGCCCAGATGGCCGGCGGCATTGCGGGGGGCACGTTGGTCTTTTTGTTCTACCGGCAGCACTTCAAGGTGAGCGACGACGCGGACAGCAAGCTCGCCTGCTTCTGCACGGCCCCCAACATCCGCCGGCTCTGTCAGGCCTTGTTTTGCGAGGTCGTCGGCACCTTCGCCCTGATCTTGCCGGTGTTCCTGATGACCGCCCCAACAGTGACACTGCCCGGCGCCGCGGCCGGCGCGAACGAGGCGCCCGTCGGGCTGGGGACTCTGGGCGCCCTCCCGGTGGGCCTGGTGGTGTTCGCCATTGGGCTCTCGCTGGGGGGCACGACCGGCTACGCCATCAACCCCGCGCGTGATTTGGGACCGCGGCTTGCGCATGCCCTCCTTCCCATCCCGGGCAAGGGCGCCAGCGACTGGGCGTATAGTTGGGTCCCGGTGGTGGGACCGCTCCTGGGCGGGTTGCTGGCGGCGTGGGTCTATCGTGGCTTGCGCTGAGGTGCGGCTGAACAGCGGCTGGCCAGGGGTGATCCGGGCTTGGCCACAGGGGCCGTGGGCCGCGCCGAGCCCGGGCGGTGCAAACCGTTGACGGCAAACGTAAGCCGGCGCGCACCGGACTGGCACGGCGGCCGCTAAACTGAGACGGTGGACGAGGGGTCCGTCAAGAACTTCATTATGCAATCGTTGCGCTCAGATCGGCCCGGGGCGAGGCGCGCGGGGGGGAGTGTAGCCGCCGATCCTCGACGCTTAGCTGCGCTCTTCGGCGCGAAGACCCGCTGCTTCCTGCTGCTGGTGCTTCTGGCCGCCCGCCCGCTCGTGGCGGGTGACTTCGAGTTTGTCGTCATCGGCGATACCCGGCCCCGTTTTGCCACCGACAGCTTCCGCATCTTTGAGGGGCTCATCACCCGGATCAACGAGCTGCACCCGGCGTCCGTGATCAACCTGGGTGATCTGATTTATGGTTACGGCCCTCCGAGCAAGGGGCGCCAATGGACCAAGTACAAGCAAGTCATCCAGGAGATCCAGGTTCCCTACCACCAGGTACCAGGCAACCACGACACCCATTCCAAAGAGGCCCGCCGCCTCTACACCCGCCAGTTTGGCCGCGGTTACGGGTCGTTTGAGCATGGCGGTTGCCACTTCGTGCTCCTGGACAATACCGAGGAAGGCCACTGGGGCTACCTGGGGCCAACCCAGCTCGCCTGGCTCCAGAACGACCTCCGCCGCGCCCAGCCTGGTTCCAGCTTTGTGTTTATGCACTTCCCCCTCTGGGAGCTGGACCGGATCGCGCCGGCCTACCACGCCTTTTGGCTGGAGCGGCTCCATCCACTCTTCAAGGAAACCCGGGTGCGCGCGGTGTTCGCTGGCCACTTTCACAGCTATGGCCCGAGCCGGGTCTTCGACGGCATCCAGTACTTCATCTCCGGCGGGGGGGGCGCGGAGCTGCGCCCGGATTACCGGAAATCCGGCGGGCAATACCACTTCCTGCGCGTCACGGTCGCGGGCGACACATTCGCGCTGCGGGTGGTGACGCCGCGGGGCGAACTGAGCGATGCCGAAGCCGACGTGATGGGCGGCGTGCTCTTCGCCGATCGGCACAGCTCGCGCATTGGGCTGAAACCCGGGACGCGGGACCTGCGGCAAGGGATCATCTGCGGGATCACCTTGAGCAACCCCTATCCGGCCGCGCTGACGGGCAACGCCCAATGGCGCTTGGATGCCAGCACGTTCAGCGTGCGGCCGGCTTCCTTTCCGATCGAGATTCCTCCTGGCGGCAGCCGCGAGTTCCCGTTCATTCTCACCACGCTCAAGGAGACGGCCCCGCTGCAGGCCCTCCCCAGTCTCGAGTTTAATGTCGTGGCCGAGGGTCGGCACCATCGCTTCCATCGGGAGGTGGTCTTCTTGCGGGAACTGCTGACGCCGTACCGGCGAGTGCCGCCGACGTTGGATGGGCGGCTCGAGGATTGGGACGGTGTGCCCTCAGTCCGGTTAGGCGATCGCCCCGGGAACGCGGCCGAGGTCTGGAGCGCCCACGACCAACAAGCCCTGTATCTGGCCGTCCGCCTCCCGGCGGTGACGTTGTCGGAGGCCGACGAGTCGGCCTTCCCCGATGCGATGCAGTTGGGGTTCCCGCGCCGGTTGAGTGAGTACGGGTTCGGCGGCGACCTGCTGCGCCTGGGGCTGGACCGCGGCCAGGCGCGGGCTGAGGTCAAGGACCGGACCCCCAGCCGCAAGGAGGCGGGCGCTGCGCCCGCCGGAGTGCGCTGCGCCGCCCGCGCGCAAAGCCAAAACATCACCTACGAGCTGGTCGTTCCCCTCTCGCTGGTCAAGCCGTGGCGAGACGCGGACGCCCGGCACCTGATCCTGAACCTGGCTTACCCGGTCGCCGAGGGCGAAGCTGGGGAGTCTGCCGCGGCCGACCCGCAACCGAACTCCTTCGGGTACCAGGTGCGCTACGGCAGCGACGCGCTGGTGCCGGTCCACTTCCTGGAGCTGGTGTTGCAGCCAAAGCCCTAAAGTCCCGGCCGTTTTGGCCGATAGAGCAACGGATGGGGGCGGTTTGCCCCGCATCCAGTCTGTGTCTCGACAACATCGTTAGCACGTTATGACCATCCCGAGCCTGTCTTCTGCCACGAACGTCTATCAACCCGGCGCCCCGCAGTACACGCTGCGCAAGGACCTGAACGCCCTGAAGAGCGCCCTCGGCTCGGGCAACCTCAGCAATGCGCAGGCCGCGTTCTCCACGCTGGAGAAAGACAACCCGAATTTCGTGAGGCGAATGGAGGCGGGGAACGGCGCGGGGCAGAATAACACCGTAAGCTCCGCCTTTCAATCGCTGCAAAACGCCCTCCAGTCCGGGGACCTGAACGGTGCCCAGAGCGCGTTCAGCAGCTTTACGCAGGCCCTCAGCGGCGCCCAGAAGGGCCATCACCATCGCGTGGACCGCGACCACGACGGCGACGCCGGAAAGGAGAACACCGCCGCGGATAGCGCCAGCGAAGCGCCCACCACTGGTGCGTCACTACCCACGGGGCTGGTCAACGCCCTGGCCTGAGGGCCGTCCTCCGAACCGCTTCTGCTGCCGAGGCTTGCCCGGGCGCGCCGGGTGGGCCTCGCTACTTTTCTTTCCGGCCGTCCCGGTCTAGTTCGGCGCTGGGGGAGGTCTCCGGCGCCGCTGGATTCCCGGGCGGCGCATGCCCGCCGGTAGTCCGCGGTCTCAAGGTCGCGGTTTGGCTCCCAGACAGAAGAGGTGGTCTTTGCCCCGGAGGTAGAGGCGGGCGTCGGTGAAGGCGGGGGAAGCAATGACCTCTTCTCCCAACTCCGAGCGAGCCAATTCCTTGAAGGCTGGGCCGGCCTGCAGCACAATGGTCGTGCCCTTCACGCTGACTAGATAGACATGGTCGCCCACAAGGCTGGGTGAGGCCTTGAACTCGTTTTCGAGGTCTTTGTCCCACAACTGCTTGCCCGTGGGCAGATCGAAACAGGTCACTTGGCCGTAGGTGTTGAGGAGATAGACGCGTTGGCCGTCGGCGAGCGGGCTGCAAATCTCCGGCAAACCTTGATCGGCGCTCCAGGCCAGCCCGCTCTGAGTCACGTCCCCATGCCCCGCGGGCCGCAGGGCGGAGAGTTGGGCGCCGTCGTTCACCGCGAGCACCAAACCGCCGGCGAAGATGGGCGAGGGGGTGACCTCGCCGGCGAGCACTTTGGCGCGCCATAACTCGGCCCCGTTGGCCGCCTCGTACGCGATCACCCAGGGGTTGCTGTCCGTGATGATTTGATCCCCTGCGCCCGTGTGGATTACCACCGGCGTCGCCCAGGACCTGGGTGCCGGCCGGGCGGCGGATTCCCAGACCGTCTTGCCGCTGAGGGGATCCAGGGCAAGGAGTTTGGATTTCCCGTCCTGGCCATCGCCCTGGTCCAGTTGCAGCAGCAGCCGGTCGTGGTAGCAGCGGGGCGAGGAGGCGTGCCCGTAGGCATTGTCGAGTTTACCCAGACTGCGGCTCCAGGCGATTTGTCCGTCGTAGGTCAACGCCGCCAGATCTCCGTTGGCGAAGAAGGCGTACACGCGGCGACCATCGGTGGCGACCGTGGCGGCGGCATAACCACTGGAGGCTTGGGGCAGATCTAGCGGGGTGGTGTTGCTGCCGGGGACGTTCTCGACCGCCTTCTGCCACACCAGTTGACCCGACAGGGCATCGAAGCAGAGCACCTCTCGTTTGCGGGCGTCCCCGGTGGTCAGGAAGACGCGGTTGTCCCAGACCACTGGCGAGTTGAAGTCGGCGGCGGGGAGGGCGGCCTTCCAAAGCACATTCTCACCCGTTTGCACATTCCAGGTCATGGGCACGTTGGTGTAAGCCGCGACGGCCAGACGGTCGGGGCCGCGGAACTCGGGCCAGTTGCGCTGGACCTCCGCCGCCGTGGGGAACGGCGTCGCCGGGATCGGCGGCGATGACGGTGGCGCCGCGGTGGCCCCCGCCGGTTTGGCGGTTTCGCGGGGTAACGCGCTGCTGGAACGCTGGCTTAGCACCCACGCCGCCGTGCACACCACGCCACCCACGACGACCACGGCTGCGGTTGCCTGCGTTCGCTTGCGGGCGTCGTGGCCGGGCGGCTTGGGGGTTTTGCGCGGCGGGATGAGCCGGCGGCGCCAGAGTGTGGTCTGGGTCGCCAGGAGGAACACCGTCATCCCGCCCAACAGCAGCCAAGCCCCACGTTCGTCCAGCGCGAGATGATGATCGTGGGCGCGGCGGAGCTCCAGGTCCAACACCCGGGCGCGCTGTTTGAGCTGCTCATTACCAGGGTCCTGGGCGAGAGCCGCTTTGAGCTGCGCCAAGGCCAGCGAGTTCAGCGGGTTCGCCCGGAGCGCGCGGACGTGTTCGACCAGCATGGTCAGAACCACCAACGCGCAAAACACTCCGGCCACGGCCGCCGTCGCCAGCGCCGCCCGCTCGCGCGCGGGGCGGGGCAGGGGCGCTGCCGGTGGTCGGGGGCGCGGCTTGTCACTGGCGGCCGGCGGGGCGACGGGAGGGGGCATGGGCAAGGGGCGAGGGCAGGGTGCCGATCGG
>JAJXTA010000292.1 GCA_021784265.1 bacterium
GCTCCGCCTCCCGTGGTCGCGCGCCCGCCAACGCCAGCCCGCCGTCGCCGTCGCCGGCTCAAGCTCAAAGAGAAGATCGTGGGCCTCCTGGAGGCAGCGGGCCGCGGCGGCCTCACCGTGAGCCAGCTCGCCGAAGAGATCGGAGTCAAGCCCGATCGCATTTACAGTTGGTTCCACGCCACGGGGCCGAAGGTTCGGAAAATCAAGAAGCTCGGCAAGGCGCATTACGCCTGGGTGGGCTAGCCAGCGGTCGTCGGGCCGGGTCTGTCTGGTTGGCCGTGGCCGCGGTGGCTTCCGGGGCTACCGCCTCTGAACGGTGGGCGGGCCAGCGCCGATCAGCTCCCTGGCCCGGACGGAGTTGTGGGCGGGCGGCGCGGTCCACTGGGCGTGGGCTCCCCTCGCACCCGCTCTGCCTCCCTCGGGCATGTGATTATGTCGAATCCCTCACAATATGCGATCGGGTTGGATTACGGTACCAACTCCGTGCGTTGTCTCGTCGTGCGGGTGGCGGATGGGTTCGAAGCTGGGACCCATATCGCCGGCTATAAGCATGGCGAGCAGGGTGTCGTGCTCGATGCGCGCGACCCGGACCTCGCTCGCCAGCATCCGTCGGATTATTTGGAAGGGGCGGCGGAGGCGGTGAGGGGAGCCCTGGCCGCGGCGCGCGAGCGCGACCGGGAGTTTGCGCCCGGCCGCGTCCTTGGCCTGGGCGTGGACACGACTGGCAGCACGCCGCTGCCGGTGGACGCCCGGGGGCGGCCGCTGGCCGAGCAGCCCCGCTTCGCCACGTGCCCCGAGGCCATGGCGTGGCTCTGGAAAGACCACACGGCGACGGCGGAAGCCCGCGCCATCACCGAACGGGCCGCGGCCGAGCATCCGGAGTATCTCCGGAAGTGCGGCGGGGTGTACTCCTCGGAGTGGTTTTGGTCCAAGGTCTGGCACTGCGCCAAGGTGGCGCCAGAGGTCGCGGATGCCGCCGCGACCTGGATCGAGTGCGCCGACTGGATCCCCGCGGTCTTGACCGGGACCGAAGCCAACCCGGTCCGCGGCATCTGCGCGGCTGGCCACAAGGCGATGTATCACGCCGGGTGGGGTGGGTATCCGGCCCGCGACTTTCTGGCCGCGTTGGCCCCGGCCCTGGGACGGCTGCGCGACCAGTTGAGTCACGTGCGGGTGGTGGGGGTAGATCAGCCCGCCGGGCGGTTGACCGCGGAATGGGCCCGGCGCCTGGGGCTGCCCGAAGGGATTCCGGTGGCGGCCGGCGCGTTCGACGCTCATCTGGGCGCGGTGGGGAGCGGGATCGAGCCGGGGACGCTCGTCAAGATCCTGGGCACCTCCACCTGCGACATCATTATCGCCCCGCCCCAGCCGGAGCTGCCGGACGTCCCGGGTTTGTGCGGCATTGTGCCGGGGTCAGTCGTTCCGGGCTACTACGGGCTCGAGGCTGGTCAATCGGCGGTGGGGGACTTGTTCAACTGGTGGGTGCAGCAGATTCAACCGGGCGCCGGCGCGACCCACGAGAGCTTGAGTGCCGAGGCCACCAAGCTCGTCCCGGGCGAGAGCGGGCTGTTGGCGTTGGACTGGAACAACGGTAACCGCACCATTCTGGTGGACCAACGGCTCACGGGCCTGTTGCTGGGGCAAACCCTGCAAACCCGCCCGGCGGAGGTGTACCGCGCGTTGATCGAGGCGACGGCCTTTGGCGCCCGGATGATCATGGAGCGATTCGAGGAGTACGGCGTGCGGGTGGCGCGCGTGGTGGCCTGTGGCGGGATTGCCGAGAAGAGCCCGTTGGTGATGCAGATTTACGCCGACGTGACCGGCCGGCCCATGCAGTTGTCGCGTTCGGCGCAGACCTGCGCCCTGGGGGCTGCCATCGCGGGGGCGGTGGTGGCGGGGGCGTATCCGAACGTGCCGGCGGCCCAGCGAGCGATGACCGGGATCAAACCGGAGGTGTGCCAGCCCCGGCCCGCCGCCACGGCCGTCTATGGCAAACTCTTCCGCCTTTATCGCTGCTTGCACGACAGCTTCGGGCTGGGGCAGCCCACGGAGAATCTCGCGGGCGTGATGAAACAACTCCTCGTCCTCCGCGCTGAGGCGCGCCGCGGGAGCGCCGGGGCATGACCGACCGGGCATTGCGCGAGGCCGCCTGGGCGGCGAATCGTGCGATTCAAGAGCAGGGTTTGGTGCTGCTAACCTGGGGCAATGCCTCGGTCTGCGATCGGGCCCGCGGCCTCTTGGCGATCAAGCCCAGTGGCGTGGCATACGCCCAGTTGACCCCCGACGATATGGTCTTGGTCGAGCTGGATTCCGGGCGCACCGTGGGTGCCGGCGCCTTGCGCCCCTCCTCCGATACCCCCACGCACTGCGCGCTGCTCCTGGCTTTTGCCGGCGTCGGTGGCATCGTGCATACCCATTCGCCCTATGCGACCGCTTGGGCGCAAGCCGGACGCGACTTGCCCTGCTACGGCACCACCCACGCCGATTATTTCCGCGGCGCGATTCCCTGCACCCCTGAATTGACCGCGGCGGAGATCCAGGCCGGCGAGGGTTACGAACACAACACCGGGGCCGTCATCGTCCGCGAGTTCCAACGCCGTGGTTTGGCGCCACTCCACGTTCCGGGGGTGCTGGTGCGGGGACACGCGCCGTTTGCCTGGGGCGGGGACGGCGCGCAGGCGGTCCACAACGCCGTCGTGCTCGAGGCGGTCGCCCAGATGGGCCTGCGCACGGTCGCGTTGAACCCGACCGCCGCGCCGATCTCGGAAACCCTGCTCCACAAGCACTTCTTCCGCAAACACGGCCCCGGCGCCTACTACGGGCAGCCTCCCGCGGCGTCCAGCGCCGCCAACCCGGCCTGAGGATTGCTCGCCCGGGGCGGCCCGCCCGCGCGCGATGCCGACACAACCGACGGGGCGAGGGCCTTGGCCCGCTCCCCACTTTTGTCACACTCACCCCGTTCTGCCGGCAATAATCCGCGTAACCGCTCACCGCCAGCGCCTAGACGCTCTGCCGCCCGGGGCTCAAGCCGCTCCGCTGCAAGGCCTCGCGCCAGTTGCCGAAGATCAACTCCGGCTCCCTGGGAAAACGCAGGCCGGACGCGGCTGCCCATGGCGGCTCGGACCTGACTGGCCTTTCAGCAGCTTCGCCCGAACTCTGCAACCGCGAAGTCGCGCCGTCTGACCCTACCACGCCACCGCGCCAACCCGGGGCCGTTTTCCCATCTCTTGCTCCGCCTTTTGAAAAAAACGCCTCCGCAGCGGAATCGGTGGCCTTCCAGACCCGGGTAGTGCGTCCAAGTCGCCTATATGCAATAACTTGCGTATGGCATCGGTAGCCCGGCATCCGCCCTCCACACCCCACCCGCCGGCGCCCACGCGCCTGCAGCCGGCAGGCAAACGACGGACTCCCCTGCCTGTGCCACCCGTATGCCATTTTCACCCACGGATGCTCCCATCCGCTGCTATCGACCCGAAACACCCCGGCTTGACTCCTTCCGCAGTTCCCCTGCACCATCCGCCCATGAACCAAACCCCTCTCGCCGACCTGGGCTTCCGCGCGGCCACTTCCGCCCAAACACACTGTTCGATGTGAAAAGGACCCCGCAATTCAGGGTCGGTGATCGGGTCACGGTGGTCAAGATTCCGCCCGTCTTGATGGGTGGGGAAGGTCTCGACACACCAGGCGTGTTTGGGCGAGCGCTGGGGAAGACTTTTCGTGTCGATGGGATCGACGAATATGGGCACCTTGAGCTTGTCGTCGCTGAGCGGAGGTCGTCGCCCGACAGTTATCATTCGGACACTCTTTGGATTGAGCCCGAGTTCGTTGCTTTAGCGGAGGAGCGACATGGCAGGAAATGAATCATGGCACCAGCCGGCTGCTGGCAGCGCCGGGTTCGCGCCCAGGTTGGCAATCCAGCGTCATCGGCCCGGGGGGCGCCCGACCCAGACGGTCCCGCGGCATTACAGGCATGAGAACCAAGCGCCCAGACGGACCGGTTCCAAAGAAAGGGTCTGTAGCAGAATCAGTGGGTCAAAATGGCGCAGTCCGGCGGCGCGCAGGCGAGTCCGTTACGCGTGGCGACCGGCGGCGACCCGAGCTGGAGGCTCGAAACTGGTCGCCGCCGCTCGCCTGCCTGCCGCCGGACTGGTTGGCTGGGGCTGACGACAGCTGGCAATCGATCAACTAACAGCTCAGCGGCGATACAATGCCTTGATAGCGTGGTGGTTGCACTTTGTGACCCAAGGTGGAACCCACGGATTCTGCTGGGGAGGCCAAAGAAAGAGGCGCTCCTCAAGGATTTGGCGGCGCGGCTAGTGCGCATGGGTTGGTTTGTTGCCGGGTCCGAGGGCCTGGAGGGCACGATTAACGTTCTCCGTCAGGCTCGTGACGATCAGCTAAAGGGCCTTATTGCGCCCTCTGACCGCAAAGTGGCGAGCGCGCCGCGTTGCCGAGCATGAGCACCATGCCCCCGAACAAGGATGCAGCGAACCCCGCGATGACCTCCCGGTTTCATATCAGCAGCCATCGGCGCGGGGTCGGTGATCTGCATCGTTCGATGAAACCCAAAAGTCGTTGGCAACACCTCCTGAACAGCGGTATTATTCCCTTATGACGACCGAAGATGTCAGAGCTCTGTCCATCGAGCGCAAAATCCAGATCATGGAGGCGATCTGGGAGGACTTGCGAGAGCGCTTTGACCGGTCGGGAATTTCTCCACAGCAGAAGCAGTTGTTGGATCGTCGTCGCGCGAGGGTTCGCGAAGGCGCGGCACGGCTCTTGGATTGGGATACAGTCAAGGGGACTCTGGCCCGGCCATGATTCGCGTCGAGATTTCGGAAGACGCCCAGGCGGATCTCAACGAGGGATTTCTTTTCTACGAGGCCCAGCAGTCGGGCCTTGGTGATTACTTCACTGCTTGCCTTCGGGCTGACATCGAGGGATTGAAGATCTCGGGGGGTGCGCATCGGGTGGTCTATGCTGATTATCATCGGCTGCTCAGCAAGGTATTTCCTTACGGCGTTTTCTACACGGTGGAGGGTGAGACCGCCGTGGTGTGGGCACGGCTCGATTTTAGAAGAGACCCGGAATGGATACGAGAAGAATTACGCGGGTAGGATCCAACG
>JAJXTA010000293.1 GCA_021784265.1 bacterium
CTGCACCAGTTGCAGCAACCTGCGTTTGCTGAGCACCGTGTAGCTCAGGTTGAGCCGGGCGAACTCGTATTGATGGGGAC
Organism: bacterium; assembly: GCA_021784265.1. Lineage (GTDB taxonomy): Bacteria > Verrucomicrobiota > Verrucomicrobiia > Limisphaerales > J093 > JAJXTA01. Next base: position 81 of record JAJXTA010000293.1, read on the forward strand.
GGGGTTGCGCCACGGGCAACTGCTCCAGAATCCAGTCGTAGAGCGGCCGGTGGACCTCGAACTCGAGGGTGCAGATCGAGTGGCTGATCCCTTCCAAGGCATCCGAGAGGCAGTGGGCGTAATCGTACATCGGGTAGATGCACCACTGGTTGCCGGTGCGATGATGCTCGGCGTGCCGAATCCGGTAGAGGGCCGGGTCGCGCAGGTGGACGTTGGGGGAGGCCATGTCGATCTTGGCCCGCAACGTGCGGGCGCCATCGGGGAACTCCCCCGCCCGCATCCGGGCGAACAAATCGAGGTTCTCCTCGACGGGCCGGTCGCGCCAGGGGCTGGGTTGTCCGGGGCGATCCGGGGCGCCGCGGAGGCGGACCAGCTCCTCGGGCGAGAGGTCGCAGACGTAAGCCTTGCCCAGGTGGATCAATTGCACCGCATAATCGTAGAGCCGCGGGAAATAGTCCGAAGCGTAGAACACTTGCGGCACCAGGACATGGTCGGCCCAACCGGCGATGAGCCAGCGCACGTCGGCCTGGATCGACTCGACATACTCGACCTCCTCCCGCGTCGGATTGGTATCGTCCATGCGCAGATTGCACCGGCCGGCAAACTGCCGCGCGACACCGAAGTTCAGGCAAATGGATTTGCCATGACCAATATGGAGGTAACCGTTGGGCTCCGGGGGGAACCGGGTGAGAATCCCCGTATGGCGCCCCGCTGCCAGGTCGGCTTGGACGATGTCCCGGATGAAATCGGCCGGCGGCGCGGGGGAGTCCGCGGCGTGGGGTATTGGTGCGCTGGGCGTCGTCATGTCTCGCGTGGTCCCATCATTGACCACAGGTTGAAAGGCTAACAGAGCCTCCCGGCGGAGGCACAGCGAAATCAACCGGTGGGCGGGGCGGCCGGCGGGGGGCTCGTCACTCCGCGCCCCGGCGGTTCTTGGGCCGCACGCCGACGTCGCGCGGGTCGATGGGTTTGAAGCCCAGCTTCAAGGCTGGGGAGCCGGGGCGGAGGCGGAAGTCTGCCGCCGCGGGGTCCACGAACAGGGGATCGGCAACGACCGAATGCCGGTCATGACCGCGCGCCTGCCACGCGGCCAGGTCGCGCCCGTCGAAGTTCATGGTGGCCGGGCTGGCGCCGGGCCGGGCGTCGAAATAGAGGTTGTGGTCCATCACGTAATTGTCATTCGACCAGTTGCTGCCCAGGAGCTTGCCGGTGTCGAAATAGACGATGTTATTCGTGAAGCTGAAGGAGATATGGGGCTCGGGCCGGGTGCGCATGAGCTGATACTCGCGCCCGAAGGCGAAGATGTTGTTGCGCAGCACGTTTTCCCGCCCGTAATGCTGGTGGAAGTTGGCGCTCTTGCAGCGGTAAACGACGTTGTTCTCCAGCAGGATGCCGGTGCTCCCCTCGTCGGTGTAGAGGCCCCAGCCGCCATAGGTAAAGGAGTTAACGTCGTGGATGAGGTTGTTGCGGACCACCGTTCCCTTTTGGATGCCCAGGGTATAGACGCCGCCCATGTCGCTGAGCAGCGACTGGCCCAGGTCGTGCAGGTGATTGTACGCGATGAGGTTGTCATGACAGGGCGATTCCCGATAGCCCCAGGTCCACCCGACGGAGATGGCCGTGTAAAAGAGATGGTGGATGTGGTTATGAACCACGCGATTATGATGGCTCTGGAGAATCAGCACCCCGACCGCCGGGTGGAAGATCAGGCCGGCGTCGTGGACCTCGTTGTCGGTGATCACCTGACCCTGGTTATCGTCAAAGGCCGTCGGCGCTCCGCCCGTCTCGCCGATGCGGATGCCGCCGGCTCCGAGGTCGAACATCGTGTTCCCGACGACGCGCCAGCGCTGGCAGCCCCGGCCCAGCTCCAGGGCGTAACCGGCCAAACGGGTGAAGGTGCAGTCCTCGACCGCGCAGTCCACCGCCCCTTCGGCCCGGAGGTCGCCAGGGACAGCCACCGCCGCCTGGGTATCCGCATAGCCCTTCGGGCCGAGCGACCAATCGGTCTCCGCGAAGGTCAACCCGCGTAAGATCAGATGGTGCACCGCCCGCTCCCCGTCGAGGTCTCCCCGGACCGCCATCAGATAGGGCAGGCGGGGCGCGGTGACCACGGCTTGGGTGAGGTCTTCGCCGGGCAGCGCCCAATAGGTCACCACCCCGGTCTGGCGATCCAGATACCACTCGCCCGGCTCATCCAGGCCGTCGGGGGCGTTCTCGATGTAGTACTGGGCGTCGTTTTCACGATTGGAGGGGCGCGGCTCGCCCGCCAAGGTCGCGGTGTGCGTCGTCTCGTCCACCGCCCGGATCGGCATCCGGATGTCAGCCCAAGCCAACATTGCCACGACCTCGACATCGCCAGCCTGGGCCCACGCCGGCTTGATATCCCCGGGCCGGAACTTCAGCCGCATGGGCTTGTCCTGGGAGCTGGGGCCTTCGATGCGGAAGTAGCCGTGATTGGGCGTGCGGGCGCGTTGTCGGCGCTGGCCATTGACGAAAAGCTGGCGGAAATACCACTGCCCCGCGCGCACCGCGGGTACTTCCGTCTGCCAGCGTCCCGGTTGGCCCGCCACCGGGTGCCAGCCGGTCAGCCGCCGCCCGCCGCTGAGCACCGGATGCTCGCCCCGGTAGGCCGCGATGAGGAAGGGTTGCTGGGCGCTCACCCCGCTGTCGGCGGGCGTCAACGTCAGGGGCGCTTCGAGGTGGTAGGTCCCCTCCCGCAGGAAGATGGTGACCGCCCCGCTGCTCTCCGGCCGCCGCGCCTCGTGCGCGGCTTTCAGCGCCGCCGGCAACGTGGCCAACGGACCATCCGTGCCTCCGGCCTTGGGGCGAGCCCGATGGCCCGACCATTGATCGTTGCCATTGGGGGCGACGTAGAGCGTGAGGGGGCTGGCCTGGGCCCCTGCCGGAGACAAGAGCGCCAGGCCCGTCCCGCATGTGAGCAAGGCCAGTAAGGCACTGCGAGGTTGTTTCATAATGCTACTGAATTACGCCACCCGGTCGCACCGTATTCAATCTCCTTCCGCCGCGGAGAACACCCCTCGCGGCGGGCGGCAACCAGGCGCCCCGGGCGACGGGGAGCGGTGGACCGGGCAAAAGCTCGTGGCGCGCCAACTCCGGTTTGACCTCGCCACCTCTGGTCCATAGGCTGCGCCCTGTTCATTCCAACGCTCCGATGCTATGTCCTGGATCCGACCCACAGCGGTTGCGGTGTTGATTGCGGGTCAGGCGGTGAGCCTGCTCGCCGCCGACACCACTCCTACCCTCCTCAACGTGCCTGACCCGTCCGCGGTTGCCGACGTCCTCGCCGGCCGCCGCCCCGTGGCCAACGCCGCGTGGTGGGGTTTTAATCGGGAGGACGCGACCGTGTCCCTGCAAGCCGCGCTCGATTCCGGCGCCCGGGTGGTGGTGATCCCCTTCATGGGCGCGCCCTGGATCATCCGGCCCGTGCGCTTGCCCAGCAACCAGGAGGTGCGGCTCGAGCCGGGCGTGGTGGTTTTGGCCAAGGCGGGCGAATTCCGCGGCCCGGGCGACAGTCTCTTTACCGCCACCGGCCAATCCAACCTGGTGATGCGTGGCTACGGCGCCACCTTGCGCATGCGCAAACGGGATTACCAGCGGCCCCCGTACACCAAGGCCGAATGGCGGATGGGCATTGCCTTGCGCGGCTGTCGCGGGGTGCTGCTCGAGGGGCTGCGGGTCGAGAGCAGCGGCGGGGACGGCTTCTACGTCGATGGCGGCGGCGCCCTCGGTTGGTCCCAGGACGTCACCATCCGCGATTGTGTCGCGTCCGACAACCACCGCCAAGGCCTGAGCGTGATCAGCGCCGTGGACCTGCTGGTTGAGAACTGTCTCTTCGCCCATACCTGGGGGACCGCCCCCGAGGCCGGGATCGACCTCGAGCCCGACACCGCCTCCCAACGCCTGGTGCGTTGCCTCATCCGCAACTGTCGGTTCGAAAACAACAACGGCAACCAAATCCTCGTCCACCTCGACCAACTCTCCCGCCAATCCGAGCCGGTCTCGATCCGTTTTGAGGATTGTCTGGCCCGCCAGGTCACGGCGGGCTCCGGGCCGGAGAGCCCCGGCCCGCCCGGCGGACTCCGTGGGGTGGCCGGGATCGCCGTCGGCGACGTGAAGGATGACGGCCCCGCCGGCCTCATCGAGTTCGATCGCTGCGTCACCGACACCACCGGCAAGGAGGCCGCCCGGCTTTACGACAAATCCGCCGCCCGCGCCCGTGTCCGGTTCGTGAATTGTTCTTTCCGCCATCCCTGGGCCGCGCCTTCGCCGGGCGACCACGGCCCGCGCGCGCCCCTCTTGCTCCAATCGCGCAAGACGACGCGGACGCGCGAAGTCGGCGGGGTGGATTTCGTGGCTTGCCAGGTGTTCGATACGGTTGACCGGGCGGTGTTCTGCTTCGCTGCCGGCGCCAACCACTGCGCCCTGCGCGACGTCCAGGGCCGGCTCTTGGTCACCAGCCCCGCCGCCGCGCCCCGCCTCCAACTCGGGCCGAATCCCCAGGCGGTTCACTTGGACCTGGTGGCGGGGGTGTTTCCTCCGCCGTAGGCGCAATATCCGCGGTGGGATCACGCGTGAGCCGGCAGGATGCCGGCGCTGCCAGGCCGCCGTAATGGCTGGCCGGGCCGTGCGCCACCGCGGCTCGGGGTGGGAGCGCCGGCATCCTTGCCGGCCGCCGCCTTCAGCCTGATGGAGGATCATGGGCCTCACCGGCACCTGCCCGCCCGCCTGTCTAACGGCGGACAGGCCGACGGGCCGACGGGCCGGCGGAAGTTCGCCCTCCCAGCGCGTGACTGGCTGTGCGCGCGCTGCCAGCCGCAACGTGGCAGGAGACAAGGCCTTCGCGGCGCCCTGATACCCTCTCCCAACCCAACGCGTGGACTCCGCCGGAGCGGCGCGCCCTCCCGTCCCGGGCGAACTGCAAATTAGCCGAGTGAAACATTAAATGCACTTTGGGGCTATGCACTTGACGCTTGTTGGTTTTCTGCCACATTCCGCCTGTGGAACCGTACCCGCAG
>JAJXTA010000294.1 GCA_021784265.1 bacterium
TCCGTAGGACCGCCACGACCTGCGCTCCGACCGCTCCGAGTGTCACGATCTGGCGGCGGAATACCCCGACAAGGTCCAGGCCTTGGCTCAGCTCTGGCGCCAGCACATGCGCGAGTTCCGCGCCCTGGCCCAGCAGGACCTCGCGCCCCGGCCGAAACCCGCGTCACCCCGGCGCACCAAATAGCATGGAGCTCTACGACCATCCCACCTTCCAGATGGCCTGCCGCCAGTTCGATCTGGTGGCGGATTACCTCCAGCTCCCCGATAAGGACCGCGACCGGCTCAAGTTCCCCAAACGCTCGCTCACCGTGGCGCTGCCGGTCCGCCTGGACGATGGCAGCCATAGGGTCTTCGCGGGTTATCGGGTGCAGCATCACCTCACCCTCGGCCCGACCAAAGGGGGCTTGCGCTATCACCCGGAGGTAACGTTGGGGGAAGTGGCGGCGATGGCCATGTGGATGAGCTGGAAATGCGCCCTGACCGGCCTGCCCTACGGCGGGGCCAAGGGCGGCATCACCTGCGACCCCGCGGGCTTGTCGCTCGCGGAGTTGGAGCGGCTCACTCGCCGCTACACCCAGGAGATGATTCCCTTCATCGGCCCCCACGTCGATGTCATGGCCCCGGACCTGGGCACCAACGAGCAGGTGATGGCCTGGATGATGGACACTTACTCGATGCACGCCGGCCACAGCGTCCCCAGCATCGTGACCGGCAAGCCCGTGGCCATTGGCGGCTCCGTGGGCCGCCGGGAAGCCACCGGGCGCGGGGTCGGCTACTTGATCAACCGGGCGATGGACTTGGTGGGGCTGGACGCCGCCCGCGCCACCGCGGTGGTCCAGGGCTTCGGCAACGTCGGCGCCGTCACCGCCCATTCGCTGGCCAAATACGGGGTCAAGGTCATCGCCGTCAGCGACGTCCGCGGGGGGATCTTCAACCCGCGCGGCCTGGACCTCCCGCGCTTGGAAGAGTACGCCAGCCACCAACGCACCGTCGTGGGCTTCCCTGAAAGCGAACCGCTGGCCGGCGACCAGGTACTCCTCACCCCCTGTGATATCCTTGTTCCCGCGGCGCTCGAGCGCCAAATCACCGAAGCCAACGCCCCGCGTCTTCAGTGCCGGATCCTCGCGGAGGCCGCCAACGGCCCCACCACCCCCGAGGCCGACCACATCCTCCGCCAGCGCCCAGAAGTCTTTGTGATCCCCGACATTCTCTGCAACGCCGGCGGGGTCGTGGTTTCTTACTTCGAATGGGTGCAGGACCTGCAGAGCTTCTTTTGGACCGAGACCGAAGTGGTGGACAAGTTGTTCCGCATCCTGGAGGCCGCCTTCACTCAAACGCTCAATCTAAGCAAAAAGCAGAATCTGCCGATGCGCTGGGCGGCGCTGAGCCTGGGCATCAAGCGCGTCCACGAGGCCAAACGGCTCCGTGGACTCTTCCCTTAACCCACGTTCGTTGAGGCGGACTCGCCCGGGCAGCGCTCGGTGGCGCGTCCGGCGGGCGACGAAACCGAGCAGGGCGCGCAACATTTGCGCACCGGCGGGGGGCGCGCCGCGCAAAGTTTGCGCGTCCGCCGGCCCCCGGGGAGCGAAAAGGCCCGCTTTTCGCAGTCGGCATCAGTCTTGCTCTTTAGGTTCTCAGTCCAAGGCCGCCGGCCTTGTGATCAGCAGAACACAACCGCAACAATTAACGAAAGACAGGACAGATGAAGACATTCCTACGCCAAATGGCAGTGACCACGGCGGCCAGCTTGCTCTTGCTCGGCGCCGGCACGCTGGTGGCCCAACAAGGTCCTCCTGGTCCCCCGCCCGGTGGCCCCGGTGGGTTCGACCCCGCTCAGTTCCGCCAACGGATGATGGACAACATCCGCGAGCGTTTGGACGTAAAGAACGACGACGAATGGAAAGCCATCCAGCCGTTGGTCGAGAAGGTGATGGAAGCGCGGCGCGACGCCGGGCCCATGGGCATGGGGCCGATGATGGGCCGGGGCGGCCGCCGGGGCGGCAACAATGGCGACCCCAACGCTCCGCGGCGTCCGCGCGGTCCGTTCGGCGGCCAACCGCTGCCGGAAGCCGAGGCCCTGCAACAGGCCCTGGACTCTTCGGCCTCGAAGGACGAGATCAAGACCAAGCTGACCGCGTTGCGCAACGCCTTGCAGGAGAAAGAGGCCAAGCTCGTGGCCGCGCAGGAAGACCTCAAGAAGGTGCTGACCACCAAGCAAGAGGCGTCCGCCGTCCTCATGGGCTTGGTGAAGTAGCCCCCCGGTCTCACCTCCCGCCTCCGGTTGTGTTATGAAGGAACTGCTGGCCAAAATGGTTGAGGGCAAGCAATTGTCCCCGATGGACGCCCTGGCGCTCGCCGGGGCGTCCGAGCAGGGCGCCACTCCCCCAGTCAAGTCGGAGGAGGAAGTCCTCCGCTGGTTGGCGGAGACTTACGACCTGGCCTACAGCAGCCTGGAAGACATCCAACCGGACCGGGAGCTGTTATCGCTCTTCCCCGCCCGTCTGCTCTTGCGCGAGGAGGTGTTGCCGTTACGGCGAATCAACGGCTCCGTCGAGGTCGCCACCAGTCGCTTGTTCGCGACGCAGGGCCTCGACACCCTCAAGACGCTCACCGGGTTGAAACTCAGCCCCGTGCTGGCCCCCACCGAGGCGATCCAGCGGGAGATGAAGAAGCATCTCGGCGTCGGGGCCGATACCATCTCGACGCTGGGCGAAGAAGCCCGGCTCATGGTGGTCGAGGACGAGAACGAGGAGGACACCGACCTGGACAACGCCGCGGAAGACGCCTCGATCATCCGCTTCGTGAACCAGGTGTTGCGCGACGCGATCGAGCTGCGCGCCTCCGACATCCACCTGGAACCGTTCGAGGACGAATTCCGCATCCGCTATCGCATCGACGGCGTGCTCCAGGAAGTGCCGGTGCCCGCGCAGATCAAGCGCTTCCAGCCGGCGATCGTTTCGCGGCTCAAAATCCTCAGCCATTTGAACATCGCGGAGAAGCGGCTGCCGCAGGACGGGCGCATCAAAATCCGGCTGGACAACAGCGAGGTGGACATCCGGGTGTCGGTGATCCCCATGTTACACGGCGAGGCGGTCGTGCTGCGCCTCTTGCGCCAAGATGCGACCCTCCTGGGCATGCTGGAGCTGGGCATGGACGACCGCGAGCTGGGGTTGTTCCGCCGGGTCCTGGGCGTGCCGCACGGCATCGCCCTGGTTACCGGGCCCACCGGCAGCGGCAAGACCACGACGCTCTACACCGCCCTCAGCGAGATCAACGACACGGTGCGGAAGATCATCACCATCGAGGACCCGATCGAATACCAGCTCAAGGGCGTCAACCAAATCCAAGTCTCCGACAAGACCGGGCTGACCTTCGCCCGCGGGTTGCGCTCGATCCTCCGGCATGACCCGGACGTGGTGCTGGTGGGGGAAATCCGCGACCGCGAGACGGCCCAGATCGCGGTGCAGGCCTCCCTTACCGGGCATTTGGTGTTCTCGACCTTGCATACCAACGATGCCCCCAGCGCCCTCACCCGCTTGGTGGACATGGGGGTCGAGCCGTACTTGGTGGCCTCCTCCCTCGAAGCGGTCCTGGCCCAACGCTTGGTGCGCGTCCTCTGCACCCATTGCCGGGAGGAGGATCGCTCTTCCACCGCGCGGGCGTTGAAGGAGAAGCTCGGCTTTCCCGCCCACACCATCTTCTACAAAGCGGTCGGCTGCCGCGAATGCCGCCAGACGGGCTACCACGGCCGGCATGGCATCTTCGAAATGATGGAGATCAGCCCTGGGGTGCGCCAGCTCATCGTGCGCAACGCCCCCAGTGGCGAGATCATGGAGACGGCCCGGCGTGACGGCCTGCGCACCTTGGGCGAGGACGGCTGGCGCTTGGTGCGCCAGGGGGTGACGACACCCGAGGAGGTCATGCGCGTGACCAAGGACCAGACGCTCGATGGGCTGACCAACGGCCACACCACCAGTGGAACGGAGGAGGAACCGCCTGAGCCGCTCCCGGCGGCCGCGCGACACCCCGCTGCCAAGACCCATGCCGTCGTTTCTGTATAAAGCGCTCCAACCGGACGGCGCGCTGGCCCAGGGCCAGCTCGAGGCCGAGGGCCGCCAGGACGCCTTCCGCCAAATCGAGGCGCGGGGCCTCAAGCCCATCAGCCTCGCCGCCGACGCCGCTCCGGCCACGGCCTCCAGCAAAGCAAACGGGGGCGCCAAACCGTGGCAGTCGAGCAAGATCACCCCGCGCATCCTGGAGAATTTTACCCGCCTCCTCTCCAGCCTCCTGGCCGCCGGGGTGCCCCTGAGCCGCGCCCTAGTCATCCTCCACAAGGAAGCCGCCTCGCCCGCGGCCCGAGAGAAGTGGAAGGAGGTTCATGGCTTGGTCGTCGATGGGATGTCGTTGGCGGACGCGATGGCGCAGTCCCCCAAGACCTTTCCCCGGGTTTACGTGGCCATGGTGCAGGCCGGCGAGACGGGCGGTTTTTTGGACCTCGTGCTCAAGCAAATCGCCGACTTCCAAGCGCGCGAGAAAGAGCTCCGGGCCAAGGTGATGGCGGCCCTGCTCTACCCCTCGATTCTCATGGTGCTGGCGCTCTCGGTGCTGGTCTTCTTGCTGGTGTTCTTCATCCCCCGCTTTCAAAAGCTCTTCGAAGGGTTCGGCGCCCACTTGCCCTTGTTGACCCAGATCATCGTCGGGGTGAGCCACATCCTGCGGTCCTACGGCCTGATCGTGGTGCTGGTTTTGGGATTGCTGATTTACGCCTTTCGCAACTGGCTGCAATCCGACCAGGGCAAACGGACCGGGGAACGATTGTTGCTCCGGGCGCCGATCCTCGGGAACCTGGTGTCGCAGTTCGCCATGGCCCGGTTTTGCCGGATGCTGGGCACGTTGTTGGGGGCGGGGGTGCCGCTCATCAACGGCCTCAACGTCGCCCGCAAGTCCATCGGGAATCAAATCCTGGTCGATGCGGTCGCCCAGTCCATCGAGCGGGTCAAAGAAGGCGACCAACTCGGGCCGAGTCTGGCCGGGTGCCGGGACCTGTTTCCGGGCTCGGTCCTGGAGATGATCTCGGTGGCCGAGGAAAGCGGGCGCCTGGACCAGGAGTTG
>JAJXTA010000295.1 GCA_021784265.1 bacterium
AAGTGATAGAGCAAGGGGTCATCCAGGTTGGCGCGGAAGTGGCGGCGCACATAATCGCGGCGGCCTTGCTCGGTCTTCTCGAGGTAGGCCCGGGCTGCCTTGGGCCCCAAGCCATAGTAGTGGCTGACTCGCTCGATCCGCCGCGCCAACGAGCCGACCAGACGGATGTGGAAGACGTGGGGCAGCTTGGCGGTGATAGTGGTCGAGCCCCGGCCCACGAGAATCACGTTCCCCACTTCTGCCAGCTTGAGCATGGTCTCCGTCGCATGGTACACCAACGTCCAGGTCGGCGGGTGCAGGCCCAGCAGCTCTTGCATCGTGTCCTCGATGAGGGAGACCCGATCCTCCGGCATGAACCGGACCAATTTCTGGGGAAGGTGATGGTCCTCGAGGACCTTCTGCACCAGGTTTTGGTCGTACACAGTCCACGGGCGGTTCTCCGTGGGCGCTTGGGCCTCCAGGTACTCGGCCAGTTTTTCCGCCACCGTCAGCGCTCCTGCTCCGGTCTGCCGTTCGATGGTGAGGGCCAGCTTCGGCTCGTGGGGGCGGCGAACGGGCGCGGGGCGGTGCCCCGCTGGGGCGAACCAAGGGGAACGCGGGGCCCGGAGGCGCAGAGTTGGCATGCCATTCGTGTTCATAGATGCGGCCTGACGTTGCGGCGCCGGGGTGGTTGACGACGTGAGTAAGTTGGCCTAGCGCCGACGCCGGTCGTGGGATAGCGAGAGGCGTGCCAGGCGCGCGATCTTGCCGCATCCAATTGATGCCCAAATGATTGCGTTAGCCGCTGACCGTGGTTGTCTCCCAGAGCCCTGTTTGTCGGCGATGCGGTTAGCTAACTGAGTTAGCAGTTGCCGACAAGGCGCGGTGGCCGGACTCCTGGCCTCGGCCCCGGCCAAGCTGGGGGGCGGACCGAGCCGGGGAAGGTCCTCAGTACTTCTTACTGAACTTCTTGCGCGACTCCTCGGCGGTGGCGGCGCCGGGGCTGTCCGGGGCCGGAGTGGCCTGAGCTGCGGACGCCGCGGGCGGTGCTGCCGCGGCTGGGGCACCGCCGGCCGCCGCTTGGGTGTTCACCGCTTCGACAAAGGCCATTCGCAACGCCGTGAGGTTCTGCTGGAGCAACTGCTCCTCGCGGGGGTTGAGGTTGCCCTTGGTCTTGACCGCGAGCATCTCGAGGGTGTCGATGAACATCTGGGCGCCGTCCAGGTCGATTTCGGTCTTGCCGTCCTCAGGGTGCGGGCTTTGACCCAGGAAGATCAGGGCCATGTTGGCCTGCTGGAGAATGAGGGTGGCGAACAAGGCGGCGGCCCGGTCTTGCGGGGTGGTGACGGCGCCGGGCGCGGCGGGTGGAGGGGTATCAGTCATGGCTAAGGCGGCGGCGGCGGATTTCGGCCAGGAGGAAGCGGATCAGATGCCCGAGCCGTTCCTCCAGACCCCGCGTCTCGAGGATAACCTGGCGTTCGTGGGCCTGGGGCAACAGGGTGGCCGAGACCAAGTCGGCCAGTTGCTCGGGGTCCTGCAACTGGGTCAGGTGTTGGATGACATGGCGGAAGGCCTGGACGGCCACCGGCTCGTCGCTGCTGGCCTGAATCTCCCCGGCGAGTTTTTCGAGGGTCTTGAATGGCAACTCGAACCCCTGCTTGAGGCGTTCGCCGACCAGTTCGAGGACCCGCTCGGTAAGGGCATGGGTCGCGAGGTCCGACTTGGTACTGACGGTGGGGATGGGGCGGATGCAGTTGACGCGGTAGGGCCGGTAGCGGACGGTGTCGGCCAACTCGACTCGAGCCAAGCCCTGCAGGATGAGGTTGGAGGTGCCATCTTTGTTGGTGACGGCGGCGCGGATCAGGCCGAGACCGCCGACCGGGAAGGGGGTGGCACGGGTGCGGCCGGGGCGCTGCATGGCGACGGCGAACATTCGATGCGTGGTCAAGGTGTCGGCCAGCATCCGGCGATAGCGCGGCTCGAAGATGTACAGCGGCAGCATGGCCTGCGGGAACAAAATGACGTTGGGCAACGTCATCACAGGCACTGCCAGCGGCAATTGCATGAATAGATCCTAAGCCTTCTCGTCTTTAATGCAAGACCGATGCGGAGGCGCCGCGGGGAGGGGGTGCGCACCTCTCCGGGGCCTCGCCGTGTTGGGGGCTTGACCTACTGGAGTCGGAGCTTGCCAAATCGCCAATAACAACCGAAACTGCAACGGCATGAAGACGAAAGTGGCCATCATCATCCTCTTGATTCTGGCGGTGGGATTGGCCGTCGGCCTCTACCGGGAGCACAAGGCGGGGCAGCTTGCCCAGGCCGACGCGGAGGCGAACATCTCGCACCTTTCCAACGAGTGGACCCAGACCAGCGCCAAGCTGGCGACCGAGGTCGAGGTTAGCACCACCCTGACCAACGCCTTGACCGCGAAGACCGAGGAGTTGGAGAAGACCGCCAAGCAACTGACGGAAACCGCCGCGACCTTGACCAAGGCCCAAACCGACGCCCAAGCGGCCGCCAAGGCGGCCGCCGACGAAATCGCCCGGCGCGATGCCAAGATCGCGGAGTTGGAGGCGCAAAATGCCACGCTCGACAAGCAGGCGACGGACTTGCGAACGGCCATCGCCGATCGTGAGGCCCAGATCGCCGAGACCCAGCGCAAGCTGGCCGCGTCCGAAGGCAACCGGGAATTTCTCCTGGCGGAGTTGAAGCGCCTGCAAGCGGAGAAGGCGGATTTGGAGCGCAAGTTCAACGACCTAGTGGTGCTGCGGGACCAAGTGCACAAGCTGCGCGAAGAGCTGGCCATCTCGCGGCGGCTGGATTGGATCAAGCGCGGTCTCTATGGCACGCCCACCAAGGGGGCGACGTTGCTCCAGCGCGGCTTTACGGCCGTGCCCCCGAGCACCAACAGCTACAACCTGAACGTGGAGATCAAGCGGGACGGCGGCGCGACGGTCACCAGCCCGACCAACGCCCCCGCCTCGACCAACAAGTAAGCCGAACCGCCCCGTGTTGGTAGATGCTCATGGCCGCGTCCTGCGTGACCTGCGGGTCAGTCTGACCGACCGCTGCAACTTCCGTTGTGTCTATTGCCTGCCCGACTCGGAGGCGGCGGCGGCGTTTTACCGCACCAAGTTCACGGGCGCCCGCCACCCTGCCCCCGGCGCGGCCCCGGCCTGGAAACCCCGCGAGGAGATCCTGACTTTGGAGGAGATCGAGCGGCTGGTGCGTCTTTTTGTCGCGCTGGGGATCGAGAAGGTCCGGTTGACCGGGGGCGAACCGTTGCTGCGGCAGGGGGTGGAACTGCTGGTTGGCCGCTTGGCGGCGCTGCCCGGGGTCAAGGACCTGGCCATGACCAGCAACGGCTTCTTCTTCCCGCAGAAAGGCCGAGCCTTGCGGGCCGCCGGTCTCCGACGGATTAGTTTCAGCCTCGATTCGTTGGACCCGGCGAACTTCAAGCGGATTACCGGCCGGGACGGTTTGCGTTCGGTGCTGGCCAGCCTGGCCTTGGCGCGCGAGCTGGGGCTGGAGCCGATCAAGGTCAACGTCGTGGTCATTCGTGGGTGGAATGACCACGAGCTGGAGGCGCTCACCGAGTTCGCTCATGCCCAGGGGCTCCACCTCCGCTTCATCGAGTTCATGCCCTTGGATGCGGGCCGCGCCTGGCAGCGAGACCTGGTGGTGTCCGGGCAGGAGATGTTGCAACGGCTCCAGGCGCGCTACGGACTCCACGCAGTGGCGCCAGCCCATCCCGCCGAAACCGCCCGGCGCTGGGGGTTCCCCGATGGACGGGGTGAGGTGGGCATTATTGCCCCCGTGACCGAACCGTTTTGCGGCCACTGCAACCGCTTGCGTTTGACCGCGGACGGCCGCGTCCGCACCTGCTTGTTCAGCCAGCAGGAACACGACCTGATGCCGTTATTGCGGGGCGGCGCCACGGACGACGCGCTTCAGGAACGAATTCACGGGATCGTCCGCCTGAAAGAGGACCGGCATCACATCGGCGAACCAGCGTTCGTCCAGCCGGCGCGCACGATGAGTTGTATTGGCGGCTGAAGGGGGCGGGGTCCGGGGACCTCGCGCTTCTCCGGAGGCGGGGCGAGGCGGACGGCGCGGTCGGTTGTGTGTGTTTGGGAGGTAAGCGCGGGGTCAGTTGCCTTGGCGGGTGCAGTGATCCTGCATCCAGAAGACATCCGGGTTCTTGCTCCCGTAGCGGCTGCGGTTATTGACCAAGTCCAGGTTCTGCTTGGCGAGGGGCAAGGTGGTCCGCGCGTCCAGCCAGCGCTTCGTGAGGGGGACGCCAGCCCGCCTCGGGCGGCCACTAGCCCGACTTTCGCAACTGGCGAGCGTTTTTGACTTTTTTCGGGGTGTCGGGTAGCGAGTTTCCTAGGGATTCGGGGTTTTCTGGTCGAAATTCAGTTTGGTGCAGACCTACCCCCTTCCCGCCCGGTTGGCGGCCGTGATAAGGTGTGAGCCGTCGATATGGCCAAGCCTTTTCTGCAATGCCATCACCGGTTCAAGAACGGGAAGGACCATTGTTACTGGAGTATCGCCGAAAAGGTGCGCACGCATCGCGGTTGGGTGCAGCGACACCTGCTGTATCTGGGAGAAGTCAACGACAGCCAAAAACGGGCCTGGACCAAGGTCAGCGATGTTTTTGACACCGCCTCCCAGCAGACCCGGGAGTTGGCTTTGTATCCGGCCGATCGCGCCGTGCCCGAGCACGCCGCCGAGTGCGGGGTGCAGGTACGGCTCAGTGAGTTCGAGCTGCGGCGGCCGCGCCAGTGGGGCGCCTGTTGGGTGGGGTGCCAACTCTGGGATCAACTCCAGTTGGATGAGTTCTGGCGCGAGCGGCTGCCCGATTCCCGGGAGGGAACCTGTTGGCGGAACGTGCTGGAGACCTTGACCATTTATCGCCTGATCGATCCGGGCAGCGAATGGCGCTTGCATCGGGAGTGGTTTACCAACAGCGCGATGGCCGATCTGTTGGAGGAGGATTTCAGCCTGGCGCAAAAGGACAACCTGTATCGGTGCCTGGATAAGCTGCTGGAACATCGGACGGCTCTTTTCCAACACCTGCGGCAGCGCTGGGAAGATCTCTTTGGGGTCAAGTTCGAGGTGGTGC
>JAJXTA010000296.1 GCA_021784265.1 bacterium
TTCCGGTGACCAGATCACCGTCACGTTCCAGGATGTCCCCAACTACCAGCCGATGGAGATCCGCATCCGGGATGACGGCCAAATCAGCCTGCCGCTGGGCGTCAGCCTTGCCGCCGCGGGCAAGAAAGTGGGCGAGCTGGAGAAGGCGATCCATGACGCTTATGTCCCCACCTACTTCGTGCGGTTGACGGTCACGGTCCGGCCTGCCGAGCGGGCGATCTACGTGGGCGGCTACGTCCGTTCGCCCGGCCGCTACGCCTACACCCCGCAGATGACCGTCCTTAAGGCCATCAAGGTGGCGGGCGACTTCACCGAATACGCCAACAAAAGGCGAGTGGAACTGACCCGTGGGGACGGTTCTCACGTGGTCATCGATTGCATCAAGGCCCGCAAACGGCCCGAGCTGGATTTGCCCGTGTTTCCGGGTGACAGCATTCAGGTGCTGCAGCGGATCATTTGATGCTGCAAGTCCAGGTGTTGTCCGGCGCCCTGGCGGGGACTGAGGTGGTTGCCCGCCGGTTTCCTTTTCGGATCGGACGGGACCCCGCGGACCACCTGCGGCTGGAGCTGGCCGGGGTCTGGGCACAGCACGCCACCGTGCATTGCGACTGGACGGAGGGTTTGCGCCTGGAGGCGCACGCGCAGGCCCTCACGCTGCTCAATGGCCAGGCGGTCCAGCGTGCCGGCGTGCGCAACGGCGACCTGCTCACCGTCGGGGAGGTGCGCTTGCGGTTGTGGCTCAGTCCAACCCGGCAAACCAGCCTGCGCTGGCGCGAAGGCTTCACCTGGGTCGGCTTGGCCGCCGTGGTTGTCCTGCAGGTATTGCTCCTGCGGGGCCTCTTGAACTAGCCGCGCCGCCCCACGACCGACTCATACACCGCCAGCGTCTGCGCCGCGCAGGCGTCCCAATCGTGCCGGCAAACCGTGGCCCGCGCTGCCCGGCCCAAACCCGGCCCCCGGCGGCGGTCCTCTTGGAGCCAGGCCAAGTGGGCGTGGAGTGACTCCGGCGCCCCGGCGGGGCAGAGCAAGCCGTTGCGACCGGGCTCGATCCATTCCGCCGCGCCGGTCTCTTCCCCGACGACCACCGCCAAACCGCTGGCCATGGCCTCGGCGACCACCAAGCCAAACGCGTCGTACCCCGAGGGATAAGTGAGCACGTCCGCGGCTTTATAGGCGGTGGCAATCGCCCGACACGGCCCGTGGAACCGCACGCGCGGCGCCACCGCCCGCTCCGCGGCGAGCCGGCGATAGGGACCGAGGCCCGACCGGGAAACCACCAAGAGCTCCGCGGTGGGGAAGGCGGGCAACGCGCCAATCACTTCCGCCAGCCCCTTCACCGCCTCGCCCACGAACAACCACACCCAGGCCGTGGCCGAGAGCCCAAACTCCGCCCGCCACCGGGCCTGTTCTTCGGGGCCGGTTGCCGGGGCGAACAGGGCGGTGTCGGTCCCGTGATAGACCACCGTCATGGGGCGCACCCACCCGTACTGCTCCCGGATTTGGCGGGCGACGCGATTCGAGACCGCGATGAGGTGCCGGGCCTGTGGTTGCCGATAAAAGCCCCGTTCCAGGGGCGGAACCACGCGGGGAAAGAGACCTTGGCGCCAACCGGCGGTCGGGGTAACTCCATGACGGGCGCCGTTGCAGATGTGGGCGGTGATCACGTCCGCTCGCCAGCAGGTCAATCCCTGGGCATGGACCAGGTCGTAGGTCCCGCCCCGCAGCCGGGCCTCCGCGGCGGCCAAGAAGGTTAAGATCGTCCCCAGGGCCGTGCGGCGCCAGGCCGGGACGTGGTGTCGGGTGAATGCCACGTCCACCGGAGCGAACGTGTTGGCCCAGACGTGCACTTCATGCTGCGGGGCCAGGCGGCGAGCCAGCTCGACCGCGTAACGTCCCTGACCGAAGGCGGGGTCAAAGTCGTGAACCACCAGCGCCAGTCTCATTGCCGGTGCGGAAGGCCCGGCGTGCGCGCGGCCGGGCGCGGCGGACGCCAGGACAAAAATCGCTTCCCGCTGGCCACCCCCGCCTCCACCGGCCCCGCTGGCGCCCCCGCCGGCATCAGGGGGGCCTCGGCCAGTTTCTCTAAAGTGCCGACGAAGAACCACGTCAACGCCCCCGTGGGGATGCTCAAGAACGGCGACCCGATGGGGAACGAGACCAGCGCCAGCACAATCCACGCGGCGCTGGCCAGCGCGACGGTGGCCACCGGAGTGTCACGCAGTCGTTGCAGGGCGTGATACGCCAAGTCCAGGGTCACCCAGAGGAGCCGCACGAAAAACACCAGGCCCACCACCCCCATCTCGATCGTCAAACAGGACAAGTCCCCTTCACCCCGCTCGAACTCCGCATACCCCGTGCGGCCGGTCAGAATGAAGGGGACACTATAGCCGCTCTTGCCCAGCCCGCCGCCCAAGGGGTGATGGATCAGGTCGTCCCAAGCGTTGATGACGGGGATCTGAAAACGGCCCCAGACGGTCCCGGTTTCCAGGAGGGTGCCGTAACGCTCGAGCGAGGCCCCATGGGTATAACCGACACTCCAGCGGACCGCCAGATAGACCAACAACGGGAGCAAGATGAGCACCGGCAGCCGGCGCTGGTGCCAGGCGATCACACCGAAGCCCACGGCTAACATGACCAGGGCCGTGCGCGCCCCGCTGAGGACCAGGCCATAGGCCATGGGTGCCATCGCCGCCATCAACAGGAGGCGCTCGTACTTGCTCACGTCTTTGTCCCCGAGCAGCACCAGCGCCAGGATCATCACGTAGCTCATCACGCTGCCGAACACCCCGGAGGTGACGAAGGTCGAGAACACGCGCAACTGGACCTTGCCGCTCTCCGTGTCATAGTAGGTGCCCTTCAGCCGTTGGGCGAAGAGCGGGTCTTCTTGCATGCGGCGGTTGATTTCCTCGGGGGACTGGCGCAGCCCGTAGGCCGCCGTGAGGACCCCGAGTAAGATCAAGACATAGAAATAGCCCTTCACCTGGCGGGGGCTGCGGGTCATGTGAAAACCCAGCGCGTACATCAAACTGGCGAAGCACCACCCCCGCAGCGCCGCTAACGACACCAGCCACGGCGGGCCTAACGGCAACGCGGCGTACACCACGCAGATGACGTAGAACGTGACCAGCGCGCGGCCGACGGGGCTGCGCGGCAGGAAGCGGGTGCCCGGCTTTTGCCGCAAGTACACCAGCCCCAGGGCCAGCAAGAGCACGGCGTCAAACAGGAAGGTGATCGCCGGATGCGGGTAGTGCAGCTTCAGCCAGCCCTGGAAGAACCCGACCGTGATCCCCAGCAACACCACGCCGTTGAGCAGTGGGGCGCCCTGCACCAGCGCCAACAGCTTCTGGGAGAGGGCGGGCCGCTCCGGTCCGCCCCAGGCGGCCGGCGTGCGTGCGGAAGCCCAGGTGCCCCTGGCTCCGGGCGGTTTGGCGGGATCACGCTCGGCCACAGTCCGGCCAGCATGCCAGTCGTGCCGGTGGCAGGGAAATCAGAAACTCGCCGGCGGCAGCAGCGTCTCCAACGCCGCCCGGAAGGGCGGGGTGCTTGGCAGGGGCGTCGCCGGCGCTCCCGGCGGCGGAAACGCGGCAGGTCGATAGTCCTCATCCAGGACCGCCTCCACCTCCAGCCGCCGGGCGAAGGGGGTGTGCCCCAGTTTGCGGGCGCCGTCCAGGTTCAGCACGAGCTTCGCGCGGCCGCCGTCCACCAGCAGGCGCGTGGGGGTAAAGCTGCTGCACTGCGCGCAGAAGGCGAACGTGGGCGGAGTCGCGCTCACCACCGACCGCCCCCGCAACAGCCGGCCGGCGGGCTGGGCCAGGCCTAGCAGGTCAAACAGCGTGGGGAAGATGTCCAGGTGGGACGCCAGCGGCGCTTGATGCTGGAATTCGGGGCGCGCCAGCAACCGTGGCGGGGCGTAGAAGAGAATCGGCACCTCGAGCTGGAAGCGGTTCAGCGCCGAGGAATGGACCAAATGGCCCGCCTCCAAAAACTCCTCGCCGTGATCCCCAGTCACGACGATGAGGGAGGAATCCAGGAGCCCCCGTTGACGGAGCGTCTGCAAGAAGTCCCCGAAGAGTGCGTCGTCGAAGGCGACGGCGTTCTGGTAGCGATTGCGTAACAGCTCGACGTTGCGCGCGTCGATGGCGTCCGCGCGGAGCGGCACCCGGGCCATCCACGGCGTGAAGCGGGCCGGATAATCCGCCGGCCACTCGTAATCGTGATGCGGGGCGTCGAGGAAGCAGAGGTACACCTCGCGGTCCGCCCCCTGGGCGTGCCGCAGCCTGGCGTCGAGCCGTTCCATCACCCGCCGATCCAGGTCTCCGGCGTTGAGCCCCGCGGCCAGCCCGCCCAAACTGGCTTGGTCCACGACGTCGTCCGCCAGCGCCAGGTCCTCCCCAAATGCCGACCGGGCGAATCCGAAGTAATTGAGCCGCGGCGCCGCCAGGGCGTGGAGGTGAAAGCCAGCCCGGCGGAGCAGCCGCAACGGCACCGCGCCCGTCGCGCGCGGCTGATGGACGACCGCGCTCCAGTACAACGGGTTGACGGCGTGCACAATGGCGGTCCAGGAAATGTGGGTGCAGTTCGCGCTGGCCACCGAACGGGCCGCCGCGCGGCACTGGAGGCGAAACGCCGCCAAGTGGGGCGCGATGGCCGGGGTGATCGCGTCGGCCCGCAGGCTGTCGATGACGAAGAGATAGACGCTCAGGTTCGCCCGGCCGTCGTCAGGATGCACGGTCGCCAGAACCTCGCGCACTTGCTTCTCCGTCGGCAAGGGATTGAACACCGGATGGTGGATCACCCAGGCCCCGGCCTGGGCCGGGGGGGCGGCCTCGCGCAGATGCGCGAGCCAGATCACCTCGTGTCGGCGCCGGTAACCGGGCGCGCTGGACCACCGCGCCGCGACCACGGGTTCGAGGCCACCGAGCGTCATGGCCACCAGTAGCAGCGCCGACCACTGCCGCCACGTCAACGCGCGGTCGCCTCCCGGCAAACGGCCGCTCAACGCCCGGCATGCCGCGACGACCAGCGGTCCCCCGACGGCGTAGGCCCCCAGAACCAACGCCAGCGCCAGCACCTTGGCCCGCATCCCTTGAAAATCCGCGG
>JAJXTA010000297.1 GCA_021784265.1 bacterium
GCCAACAATTGGGACGACAACGGGAACAGCGTCAATGACCACGGGGACTGGGTCGAGGCCCGGTTGGTGGGCCGCGCAAAACCTTAGCGGCGGTGGCCCGCCCCCGTGCCTGAGTCACCGCGGGCGGACGATCTCGAACCGGTCGCGGGCGCGAGATGGTGGCCGGCACGCAACAAGCGCCGGCGGTGGGAGAACCCCGGCACCCGGCGGGATCAGCTCGCCGCGGGCACGGCCGGCACCCCGAGCGGGGCCGGATCGCGCACCGGCGCACTGAGCCCCAGTTCGACCATCCGGGCCGGCAGTTCCGGCCGGCGATTGAGTTGGCGCCGGGCGAAGGGACTCCGCAGAAGTTTGAGGATGTCGCTGATCTTCATGTGCCGGGCCAGCGTGCGGAGCAGCTTCCACGTTTGCCACGGACGGAAAAAGAGGCGGTACGCGAAGAGGAGCGCGTAGCCCCGTTGCCGGGCCCGGTTCACCGTCTCGCTGGGCAACACCGTCGGGTCGATATCCGAACACTTGAACCACTTGTCCCAATCCCGTTCATCGTCCAGGATCCCCCGATCCAAATACTCCTTCCACAGCGGCGTCCCGCGATAAACGCACAGCCGGTTGAAGCCGAAGGTGTCCAGCTTCAGCCGGGCCGCGAAGCGAAAGCTCTGCAGGATGTCCGCCTCGGTCTCGCCCGGCGAACCGACCAGGAAAAAGCCGTGGGCGCGCTCGATGCCGCACCGTTTGGCCTCGCTGACCGCCTGGGCGATCTGGGCCAGGGTTTGGCGTTTATCCAGGCGGTCCAGGACCTTTTGGGTGCCCGCCTCGACGCCGAACGCCAGGAAGGCGCAGTTCGCCTTGCCCATGATGGGCAGTTGATCCACGGCGACCGAATCCACCCGGCCCTCGCAACCCCATTTGAACTCGAGCTTCCGGTCGATGATTCCCTGGCAAATCTCATTGATCCGGGTGCGTTTGAGCAGGAAATGGTCGTCGGTCAGGTAGATCGACCGATACCCCATCGCGTTGAGCTGCTGCATCTCCCCGAGCACGTGCGCCGGAGAGCGGAAGCGCCACTTCCCGTTGGTCAGCGCGGGAATGTCGCAGTAGATGCACGTGTACGGGCAGCCGCGCGAGGTCTGCATGGTGCAGAACTTCTCGAGCGACAACACCGCCGGCACGTCCAGCGGCAAGGACTCGACGTAGTCGATCGGCAGCGTCGTCCGATCCGGGTACGGGAACTGGTCCAGATCGCGAATAATGGGCCGGCAGGCGTTCCTGACGATCTCTTTGCCCCGACGCCAGACCAGGCCGGCCACCACCTCCGGCTGGTCCAGGTGCGCCAGATAATCGGGCAGCAGTTCTTCGCCCTCCCCGATCCCCACGGCATCGAACTCCGCGCAGTCCCGCAATAATCGTTCCTGGTTCATCGTCGCAAACACCCCGCCGACGATGATCGGCGCGCCGGGCACCGCCGCCTTCAGCGCGCGCGCCATGCTCTTGCTGCCGGGATAGGTCGTGGTGGAGAGAAACGACAGGGCCACGACGTCGGGACGGTCCTCGCGCGCCGCCCGGGCGACGTCCGCCTCCTTCATTTGCGGATGGCAGGTGTCAAACATCCGGACTTGGTGCCCATGCTGGCGCAAGACCGGCGCCAGGGTTTCGATGCCCAACGGCGGGAAGCCCATCACTTTGATGCGGGCGTCACCCGGTTTGGAACCCCCCAACGCTTCCGGCAGCAGCCGAAAGAAATTCTCATCATTCACATACACCAGGAATACTTTCATAGCGAGGGGGGCCTTCGGTTGGGGCGTCGAATCGCGCCACCCGTCGCCCGCGGGGGTGCGGACGACACTGCCTGCGGAGCGAGTCTGACGCCAAACCCGCTCCGGGCTCGCCAGGCAATTGGAATTGTGGGCTTCAAGGCTGCTGCGCCTGCGGACGACCGCCGGTTACCCGGCAGGTCATAGCCCGCGCGGGCGGCGGCGGCAAGCGGAAAGTGCAAATACAACTAATCCATTCTGTCACGGCGGCTGACAAAACGGCACGCAACGGTTTGGAGGCGCGACGGCGAATCCCGGGCGCGAGCGCCCGGTCCGTGGTCGGGCGCCGCCGCCAGCGGGGGGCGTCGCCGCGTCGATCACGGCCTGGACGGCACGCCGCCCGCACCCCGGAACCCAAGGCCGATCAGGCCCGGACCCGGTTCGAGCATCCAGAACACCCTCAGCATGCCACGGCGGGGAGAGAAAGGCAAACCCGGCCAGGGAACGCCGGGGCGGGGCCGGCTGGGCGGAGACTACTTGGGGGCGCTGGCGACCGCCACGTTGGTCCGCCGCAGCCGGTTGCTCAGCTCGATGGCAATGTTGCGCATCACCACCATCCCCAGGTGGGGCTCGCGCTCGACCAGCTCATTGAACGCCACCCGCTGCACCACGAGCACAATGCTCGGCTGGCTCGCCACGGCCATCGCCGCCCGCGGCGAGGCATCCAAAAAGGTCAACTCCCCGAAGATCTGGCCGTTGCCGAAGGTGGCGATGGGCTTGGCCCGCTCGTCGAGCAGGATGTCCACCTGGCCGCGCATCACCACGTAGGCCTCGGTGCCGGAGTCGCCTTTGACAAAAATCCGGTCCCCCGGCCGGAACAACTTCTGGGTGAAAAGCCGGGAGATCTTGCGCAGCTCCCCGTCGCCCAAGCCGTCGAACACGCGCAAGCCACGCAACAGGTTAATCACCGCGACGCCCACCTTCTGGTCCTGGAAGTTGCGATCGACAATGTCAGCGATGGTCTTGGCGTGGGTCGTGAGGCGGGCGTTCTCCAGGCCATACGCCATGTTGAGCTTCACCAGCTTGACCACGTCCACGTGCGCGGTGCTCCGGCTGGAGACGCTGGGCAAATAGGCCACCGGCACCAAACCCACCTGCTCGGCGCTCTTGAGCAAGCGGGGCGCCGTCATCAAAATGTCCGCTTCGAGGTAAACCCCGTTGTACTTTTCCTGGGTCAGTTTGCTGAGCCGGTGGAGCAGCGCTCCCGGGCTGAGGTCATCGGTGGCGAAGGCCTCGACCACGCGCACGCACCGATCCAACTCGTCCACCACATAGGCCATCCCCGCGACAATGCCCGTCCCCCGTTGCGCCACCAATGCGTGCACCGGCGCCGAGTTGGTGAGCCGCAAGAAGCCCCAACCCAGGTTCGCCCCACCCGACACCTCCACCGGCGGATGCGAGATCTGCGCGTGGGCGCGGGCGGCCTCGTATTCGGCCAGCAGCACCTCCCGCAGGCTGAGCTCGGTGTGCAGCGGATACCCGGTGACCCCGTCCCGCACGGCGCTGGGAGGGGCCAGCTTCAGATTCGACAACACCGTGGTCGCCAGCTCGCTCACCTGCGACAGCGACTCCGACACCAGCGCCCGGGGAATCAAGTCCGGACGCCCGACCCCGAGGTAAAACAGAATGCCCTCGCGCCGGCGCAAGAGGTGTTTGAAGGGCTGGAAGCCGACGCAGGTAAAGCCGAGCTCCTCCAACAGACTCTGGCGCTGGAGGTCGGACGCCAACACGCGCGCCACGAGCATCTGCCCACGGTCACTGGCCAGGGTGGTGAGTTTCTGGAAAAGGGCGAGCGCCGCGCCATTGACGTAAGCCTCGGGGCGCAGCAGATCCCGGCCTAGATTCACGATCGGGTTCTTGCTCGCCAACGCCGGCGGCAGGATCGACACCGCCCCTTGCAGCCCCCCAGCCCCCTCCGCCACCCACGTCTCCTGACCCTCAGGTGGAGCCAACTGCCCCGCCGCCCACGTCGGCTCGTACACCTGCCGCTCCGGATAGTCCGGCCCCAAAGAGGTCCTGAGCAACTCCACCCACGCGGCAGCGTCGTGAGGCGTGGCTTGGCGAATTACGGGGCCCATGAGGATCACATGCCGGCAGGCCGGTGGGCGGGCTAGCCCGCCTGCCGGAGGCCGTCCGCTCCGCCGTTACCAAAGGTAGCGGCCGCGGCGCTCGAGTCTAATGGGCCTGTTCGCGACACGGGGTTACCGAATCTTCAGCGTCGTTAATACGGGCGATTGTCTGCTTCGTCACCCCTCGTTGCCGGCGCCGTTCTGGGCCGTCACGGAGGGTGCGCTTGGATCATTCTCCAAAAAACCGCCCCGGAAATCAAGCCCGGAGCGACGGCCACCGCTCCGTCGCCCTGGCGGCTCACCTCAAGCGCCTGGCCACCTTGGGGACGCGGCGATGGAAAGCGGGACCTCATCCGCCGGCGCATCCGCCTGACGCCCAAGAGCAAACCTCGTTTTTCCTGTGCGCCCCCGCGCGAAAACGCCCACCATGAGGCGGTTTTTCGTCATGGGCGGCACAAGCGCGCAGTTTTCCGTTGCCAAGGTGTCCCTTCCGGGCCACCCCTCCCCTTGCGTCCGAGCCCAGCCATCGGACGCCACCGCCCAGGCGCCGGTGGCGCCAGGACCCCTCCCCGCCACAACCAACACGCCGCCTCAGTTGCCCCCCCGCTTCCCCGGACTCCGGCCTTCGCGACAACCACTATTGCGGCAGCGTCGGCGACTTCCTCAAACCCCGCCTCCAGACCGGGCGCAGCTTCAAAAGCCCCGATCAGAATGACCCGACCAGCGACACCACTGGCTTCGAGCTGGTCACCGGGCTGGTGATCAAGACGCCATGAACGAACTGCCCGCCTCCACCCACCGGGAAAACGCCCTCGTCCCTATGGAGAACATCACCGCCACTATAGCGCTCGTCCGAGGCCAGCGCGTCATCTTGGACTCAGACCTCGCCCGGCTCTACGGCGTACAGACCTTCCGCCTCAACGAAGCCGTCAAGCGCAACCGCGACCGTTTCCCCCCGGACTTCCTCTTCCAACTCACTGCCGCCGAACACAACTCTTTGACATCGCAATTTGCGATGTCAAAACGCGGTCGCGGTGGCCGCCGCACGCTCCCCTACGCCTTCACCAAGCACGGCGCCCTCATGGCCGCTACCATCCTCAATAGCCCACGCGCCGTCGCCATGAGCATCTACGTCATCCGCGCCTTCGTCCAGTTCCGCCAATCCTTGGCCACCCACGCCGACCTGGCCCGCAAGCCGGCGGCCC
>JAJXTA010000298.1 GCA_021784265.1 bacterium
TAATGCTGGACCCCCGCCGCCCCGGGCCCGTCCGCCTGGCCTGGTGGCGGGGCAAGGTCCACCAGCAGCGTCCCAAGCATCTGGTAGGAGCCCATGCGCTCGTAGTCGTCCCAGGAGCCTTCGCGCCCGGTCCAGAGGCTGGCTTCGTCGAGGACCACCCGTTCCTGGTTCACCCCGCCATAAACCAAAGCCCCGAAGCGGCCGTTGCCGATGGGGAGGGCGCTGGTCAGGCCGGGGGCCGCCGGCTGGGGGTACCACAGGGTGAGGTCCTCGGCGTCCAGCGCCGTGGTGGCGGTGGCCAGCACCGCCCAAGCCCAGAGGATCTTTGTTAGCATAACGGTTTGGTTCTGGTTACGCCGGCGCCTGCCGGACGGCGGCGAGCGGCCCGCCCCCTGGCGCTAGGCCATCGCCCGGGCCAAGGCATGCCACCAGCGGTCATGCAGCTCGACCACCGACCAACGCCACTCTTGTCCTTGAGCCCGGAGGCGCAACTGATCACCGCCGACGACCCCCAGTTCTGTGGCCGTCACGCCGAGGATCTTGGCCTGCGCCCGGACCTTCGGGGCGTCGAGGGCCGTGGTGGTGATGAGGACGCGGTGCTGGGTTTCCCCGAAGAGGAGCGCATCCAGTCGGGGCGGGTTGGGGGCCGCGACGGTGCCGCTCCCGTCGGCGCCCAGTTCGATGGCAGCGCCGATGAGGCGCGGGGTTTCGCGCGCCACTTGGTGTGAGATACAGCACTCCGCCAGAGCGACGGCCAACCCACCGTCGCTGCAGTCATGCGCGCTCTTGACCGCCCCCCCGTAGATCAGCGAGCGCAGGGCTTCGTGCAGGGTGCGCCCCTGGTCCAGCTCGCACCGTGGGGGCCGGCCCGTCTTCTGGCCGTGGAGGACTTGGAGGTAAGCGGAGCCGCCCAACCCACCCAGCGGGTCCGCGGGGTCCACCGCCGGGCCCAGCAGGAGGATGACGTCGCCCGGGTCTTTGAACCATTGGGTGGTGATATGCTCGGGGCGAGCGATGACGCCGACCATGGCGATGGTGGGCGTGGGGTCGATCGCTCCCGCCGGGCTCTGGTTGTAGAGGCTGCAGTTGCCCCCCGTCACCGGGGTCTGAAAGGCGCGGCAGGCCTCGGCCAGACCGCGCACGCTTTCCCGCAACTGCCAAAAGAGCTCGGGATGGTGCGGGTTCCCGAAGTTGAGATTGTCGGTCACCCCCACGGGGGTGGCGCCGCTGCAGGCCAGGTTGCGGGCCGCTTCCGTGACCGCGATCTTGCTCCCCTCATAGGGGTCGAGATAGACATAAGTGCCGTTGCAATCGACGGTGAGGGCGAGGAATTTCTCGACGGTAGGGGGGGCTCCGCCCGTTTCAGTTCCGGCAGCGGGCCGGGGTGGGAGGGCGTCGGCTTTGAGGCGGATCACCGCGGCGTCGGAACCGGGGCAGACGACCGAGCCATCCCGCACCATGTGATCGTATTGGCGATAGACCCAGTTCTTGGAGGCGATGGTGGGCCAAGCCAGCAGGTGGAGCAGGGCCGCGGTGGGGTCGGTCGTGTCGGGCAGGCCGGCCAGGGTGAAGGCGCGGACGCCAGCCAGATAGCCCGGCTCGCGCGCCTCCCGCTCATAGACGGGCGATTCGGTCGCGATCGGTTTGGCCGGGATGTCCGCCACCACCCGGCCCTGGTGCTTCACCACCATCCGCCCGGTGCCGGTGACCACCCCGATCTCCGCCCAGGGGAGGTCCCATTTGTCGAAAATCCGCTTCACCTCCTCCTCGCGCCCCTGATGCACGATGACCAGCATGCGCTCCTGGGATTCGCTGAGCATGATCTCGTACGGGGTCATGTGGGGAGCGCGTTGCGGCACCTTGCTGAGCTCGATCTCGATGCCCGTGCCGGCGCGGGCGGCGGTCTCGCAGGTGGAACAGGTGAGGCCGGCCGCCCCCATGTCCTGCATGCCGGCCACGGCCCCGGTGGCCAGCAATTCCAGGCAGGCCTCGCAGACCAGCTTCTCCATGAACGGGTCGCCCACCTGCACGGCGCCGCGTTGGTGTTGGGCCGAGGCCTCCGTCAGGTCCTGCGAGGCAAACGCCGCCCCCGCCAACCCGTCGCGGCCCGTCGCCGGGCCGACGTAAAAGACCGGGTTCCCCAGCCCTTGGGCCGCCCCGCGGGCGATCTGTTCATGCCGCAGCACGCCCAAGCAGAAGACATTGACCAAGGGGTTGCCTTCGTAGGAAGGATCGAAGCCGACCTCGCCCGCGAGGGTCGGGATGCCGAAACAGTTGCCGTAATGGGCGACGCCGCTCACGACCCCGGCGAAGAGGCGCCGGTTGTTGGCCAGGCGCGCTTCGTCGGCGGAGCTGCCGGTGATGGGGCCGAAGCGGAGCGAATCCATGGCGCAGACCGGGCGGGCCCCCATGGTGAAGATGTCGCGGATGATGCCGCCCACCCCGGTCGCGGCGCCCTGGAAGGGCTCGACCGCGCTGGGATGGTTGTGGGACTCGATCTTGAAGGCGATGGCCAGGCCGTCACCGATATCGAGAATGCCGGCGTTTTCCTCGCCCGCCCCGACCAGCACGGACCGGCCCCGGGTCGGAAAGGTCCGGAGCAGCGGGCGGGTGTTCTTGTAAGAACAGTGTTCGCTCCACATGACCGAGAAGATACCCAGCTCGGTGTAGCTCGGAGGCCGGCCCAGGATCGCCTGGAGACGGTCGTATTCCTCGGGCGTCAGGCCGTGTTGGGCGACCAACGCGGGGGTGATGGCGGGTTCGCTCATGGAAAGGAGGGGCAACGCCGGGAGGGGAATGGCGGCAGGGTCACGCCGCCCGGCGCCGAGCCCAGCACTGGGCCATGCTCTCGAAGATGCGCCGCCCGTCGGCGCTGCCCAGCAGGGTCTCGCTGGCCCGGTCCGGGTGGGGCATGAGGCCCGCCACATTGCGGGCCTGGTTGCAGATGCCGGCGATGTTGCGCAGCGAGCCGTTGGGGTTGGCCGCCTCAGTGACGGCGCCGCCGGCGTCGCAATACTGCCAGAGGATCTGCCTGTGGGTCTCGAGCGCGGCCAGGGTCGGCTCATCCGCGAAGTAGCAACCCTCCCCGTGAGCGATGGGGATGCGGAGCACGTGGTCCGGGGGAATGGCCTCCGTAAACGGGGCGTCGTGCGCGGCGGTCTTCAAGAAGACCTGTTCGCAGCGGAACTGGAGGGAACGGTTGCGGATCAGCGCCCCGGGCAACAGCCCCGCCTCACAGAGGATCTGGAAGCCATTACAGATACCCAGCACCAGCCCGCCCTCGTCGGCAAAGCGTTGGACGGCTTGCATCACCGGGCTGAACCGGGCGATGGCGCCACACCGCAAGTAGTCGCCATAGCTGAACCCGCCGGGAATGACGACGGCGTCGGCGTCGCCCAACGAAGTGGCTTTGTGCCAGACATAGTCGGCCTGGTGGCCCAGGAGGCGAACGGCATGGAGGCAGTCTTGGTCGCAGTTAGACGCCGGGAACTGGAGGATGGCAAAGCGCATGGGCGCGGCCTTACTCGAGCTCCAGCCGGTAATCCTCGATCACCGGGTTGCTGAGGAAACGGTGGCAGGCCTCCGCCAGCCGCCGCCGGGCCGCCTCCCGGTCGCCGTCGGCCAGTTCCAGCTCCAGGTATTTGCCCACGCGTACCGCGCCCACCTCCGTGTAGCCGAGGTGGGCCAGGGCGTTCTGCACGGTCTTGCCTTGCGGGTCCAGGACCGCCCGTTTGGGGGTGATGGTGATCTTTGCTTTCATGATCGTGGGGCCAGCCGCCCCCGGTTGCCGCGGAATGTTGGGAGAAGCCCCGGCGCAACGCCAGTCCAAACTGCCCGGGGTTACCGCAGGCTGACCACCGCGTAGTTGCGTTTCCCTTTGCGCAGGAGGACGTGCTTGCCGAAGAGCAGGTCGGCGGTGGCGAGGCCGCGCGGGGCGGCGGTCTCGCGCACGTTATTGACGTAGATGCCGCCGCCCTCGAGGTCCTTGCGGGCCTGGCTCTTGCTCGCGCAGAGGCCGGCGTGCACCAGCAGGTCCACCAGCGGCAGACCCGCCCCAAACCGGCTGGCCTCCAACCGGTGGGTGGGGACCTCGCCGAGGAGCTCGTTGAACGTGGCTTCGGAAATGCCGTCCAGACCGCCGCCGAAGAGGATCTGACTGGCCCGCCCCGCCTCCCGGGTGGCGGCCTCGCCGTGGACCAGCTCGGTCACGGCTCGCGCCAGGGCTTGATGGGCGGCGCGGGCCTCGGGCCGGGCCGCGTGCTGGGCGGCCAATTCCTCGATCGCCCCCCGTTCCAGGAAGGTGAAGTAGCGCAAGTAACGCACCACATCACGGTCATCGGTGCGGATCCAAAACTGATAGAACCGATAGACGCTGGTCCGTTGCGGGTCCAACCAGACCGCGCCCGCCTCGGTCTTGCCGAACTTGGTGCCGTCGGCGTTGGTGATCAAGGGCAGGGTGAGGCCGAAGACGTGGGCGTCGAGTTTCTTGCGGCAGAGGTCCAGGCCGGCGGTGATGTTGCCCCACTGATCGCTGCCGCCGATCTGGAGTTCGCACTGATAGGTCCGGCGGAGGTGGAGGAAATCGAAGGCCTGCAGGAGCATGTAGCTGAACTCAGTGTAGCTGATGCCGGTGTCGCGGTCTTCCATGCGGGCGCGGACGCTCTCCTTGGCCACCATCATGTTCACCGAGAAATGCTTGCCGATGTCGCGCAGGAACTCCAGGTAGGTCAGCCGCCCGGTCCACTCGGCGTTATCGACCAGGCGGGCGGGATTGCTGGCGGCGTCGAAGTCGAGCAACCGCCGGAGTTGTGCCTTCACCCGGACGATGTTGGCGGCCAGGGTCTCCGGACTCAGGAGCTGGCGTTCGGCCGTTTTGCCGCTGGGATCGCCAATCGAACCCGTCGCCCCGCCGGCCACGGCGATGGGGTGATGGCCGTGGAGCTGAAAGCGGCGCAGGGCCAAGAGCGGCACCAGATTGCCCACGTGCAGGCTGTCGGCGGTCGGGTCGAAGCCGCAATACAGGGTCAGCGGTCCCACGGCCAACCGTTGGGCCAGGGCCGGCAGGTCGTGGCGTTCGCCTAC
>JAJXTA010000299.1 GCA_021784265.1 bacterium
GGTGGCGCGATGCCGCCGCGCCCAGTAGTTGCCGATCGCGCCGATGGGGGCTTCGGTCCGAATGGGCACCATCACCAGACTCTTGACGAAGGTGGGGCGGTAGGCGTCCACCGGAATGCGGGCGTCCGCGTAGATATCTTCGACGACCGCCGGTTGCCGGTGCAGCATGGCCCACCCGCTGACGCAGGCCCGCAGCGGGAAGCGTTGGCCTTTCCAGAGGGGGCTGATGGCGTCCTCGTCGGCGTAATGGCATTGCTCACCATCGCGGAGGACAAAGGTGGCTCCGTCGGCGCCGGTCAACTCGCGGGCCGCGGTGCGGACGATGGTCTGCACCCGGTCCAGGGTGCGGGCCAGAGAGAGTTCCTGGACGACGGCGACCAGGCGGCGCATGGCCTGGGTCTGGTGGGCGGCCGCGCTGAGGCCGACCGCGGGCGCCAGCTCCTGGACGCTGGATTCCTTCATCGCCTTACCGGGTTGGCATAGCTAAAACCTTTTTGCAAGAGTAGCATAACCATCTCGGTCGTCCAAGAAGAATCTGATGCATCCATTAGGCTACATAACTTTACCGTCGGGGGGACAGAGGCGGCCGCCGACACCGCCGGCGGTCCCGGGCCGCGGGGGGCTACCGCGCCCTCGTTGGGCGCCGCGGGCCCCCTCCCGCCGGCTTAACGCCCCCGGCTCCGTCCTCCCCGACGGTTCCGACGCCGGCCACGGCGCGGGCAAGCCGTGGGGGAATGTACACCGTCCCGGTTCACCAACCCCGGGCCGCACCCCTCCCGCCGGGCGGCGGTCGCGTCCGTGGCGCCGGTGGGTTGGCGCGCCGCGCCGGCGTGGGCGGCGACTAACTGGTGGGACGCTTTTTCTCTTTCTTGTCGGTCTTGACGGAGGCGCCGTAACCAGCCTTCTTGACCGCTTCAATGAGCGCCTTGGGGCTGGTGAGTTTGGTCTTGTCCACTCTGACCACGGCCTTGTCGGGCATCGAGACGTCGGCCTTGATCACTCCGGGAACGCTGGAGAGTGCGGACCGCACTCTGCTGACGCACCCGACGGGTCAGGTCATGCCCGTGACCTTGAGTTCAATGGTGGCCTGGGAGGCGGTGCGGCCGGCCTGGGAGGCGGTCGTGGCGCTGGCCGGCGCGTCGGACTTGGGGGCCGCGGGGCAGAGCGTCGCCGCCAACAACGCGGCGGCGCCGATTCCGGTGAGATAACTTAATCGCATACGTTTGATGACGTGGGTTGCACGGTCGGAAAACATACTTCATGGGGCTGGATTTGCAAGCTTGCGGTGGCGCGGGTTCACGCCGCGGACAATCTCCCCCTCCGTGAACGCGGTAAACCGGGCCCTGGGCCGGACGCCCGCCGGGGCCTCACAGGCGAAGCGGAGGTCGTTGGGGCCGGGCTCGAAGAACGGGGCCTCGCCTTGGGGCTGGACGCGCGCCAGCAGCTCGCCCTTGGGGCCGTAGAGTCGGCAATCGGTCCGCGAGCGGAATTCCAGGTAGCAGCCGCTGGTCAGCTCGACGGGGAGGCGCAGCGTCTGTCCGCCCAACGTGAGGGCCGGGTTGCGCCAGGTGGCGGTGATGGTCCGCAAGGCGCGGACGGGGCTGAGATAGCAGGTGGCCGTGCCGTGGGGTGGCAGGTTGTTGTAGTAGAGGCTCAGGCTGGAGATGGCGCCAGGGACGACGGACTCGCGGTAAATGGCGTAGGGGTCGCCGTACGGCCAAAGATAATCCGTGAAGCGCTCCGCCTCGGGTTCGATGAGCTCGAAGTACCGCCAGCCGGTGAAATCGACGATGACGTAGTGGTCGGCGATGCCGCTGACCAAGTGCGCGGGGCTGCGCAGTTGAAAGTTCAAGGTCTCAGCTTGGCCGTCCCCGTGCACCCAGACCCCGAGGGCCGCGTGCCCGCCGAGATCACGTGGGGGCGCGAAGGAAGTTTCGGCGCGTGCCCAGGCCCCCCGGCGGGTCTCAGCCGGGTTGGTAGCGGTGAATCGGGCGGAGCTGGCGCCCTCCCGGCGCGGTTCGCTGACGCGGTCAACACGCCCGGTCACGCCGAGTGGCGTGGCTGCGCCGAACTCGGTCGTGCCGGGCTCGAACGAGGTGAGGGTGGGGTTGTCTGGCGCGTCGTAGGGTGCGGCGGAGAGGAGGACCTCGAGGCGGAAGTGGAGGGGCTGGCGGGCGAAGCCGTTGGTCAAGGTCCAATGATCGCTCCCGCCGTCCAACCCCTCGATCCGGTGACGGTCCTGCCGGAGCTGGTGGAATTGCCACTCGCCCTGTGGGGCCTGCACGAGGGTGAACTCCCGCCCGGGCTGCCGCAGGCGCGCGGTGACCGCCGAGGAGAAATAGGTGGCCCGCC
Source organism: bacterium (assembly GCA_021784265.1). GTDB lineage: Bacteria > Verrucomicrobiota > Verrucomicrobiia > Limisphaerales > J093 > JAJXTA01. The sequence continues at coordinate 2,353 of JAJXTA010000299.1, forward strand.
GCAGCGCCTCGTACCGGTGGAGGATCGGGGCGAGCCGGCGGTAGGCGGGGACGGTGGCGAAGGTGTTAGGGTCCACGCCCATGAGGGCGAAGCCAGTATCGGTGCCCAGGGCCTTGACCATGAGGTACTCGAGGTCCTCCGGAAACGTGGGTTCGGTCTGCGCCCCATCCCAGGTTTCGAGGGCCCACCAGCCCAACTGGCCCGGCAAGAACCTCCGTTGATTGTCGGCGTTGGCGGCGACGTGGAGATCGATGAACTGCCGATAGGCGCGGCGTGGATGGTCCCAGGCTCCCATGCGAGAGCGCACGCACCAGAGGTGATGGCTGAAGGTGCTCATCTCCATGATCGCCGGTTTGCGGAGGTGCTTCCAGATTTCGAAGGTGAACTGGGCTTGGTAGTGCCAAGCGTTCTCGGCGCCCGCGACGACATCCGAGCCGTCCAGCGCGTCCAAGTAGATCATATCGAACCCGCCGGCATTGAAGGCTTGGGCTGTCTTGGCGGCCACCTCGGTGAAGAGGGTCGAATCTCCCTCTGGCACGAAGAGGCCGAAGCACTCCTTGAGATGGCTGACTTTCGCCCCCTGGGCGTGAGCGGCCAGGTGGGTACCCCAGGCGCCGCGGCGGCAGCCGGTGAACGCGAAGGGGGGTGCTTTGGCAACGTCACGGTAGGTGATGAGTTCGTCGTCGATCTGGAGGGTCACACTGTTTCGTGTGGCAAAACCGGTTACGGCGGACATGCTCCGCGTCGTTTCGACCACGGGGACGGTGCTGGCATCGGCGGCCAGGGGTGCCGCGAGGGTGAAGACGGCGTCTTTGCCCAGGCGCGGATCCGGCACTGGTGTCACCCACGGGGTGTGTTTGTCCAGGAACTCGGCGTAGGTGTGCAGGCCGGCTTGCAGGCCGGCGGCGTGGAGGCGGTCGATCACCGCCTTAAAGCTGGCCCAGCCCTGTGGATAGGTTTGGGGATTAGGCAAACAGTCGCCGAAGCGGAACGAGTTGCCGCCGTGGAAATCGATCTGGGTCACGCCCAGGCGGTGGGCGAGGTCGATCCACTCCTGCACGTGGGCCTCGGAGAGGTTGCCGAAATTAAACAAGTAGGAGCCCCGGTTGGCGGAGGCGTCGAGAGCCCACGGCCCGCCTAAGGGCGAGTGGGGCAGGTCCGGGGCGGCGCTTACCACCTCCTGCAAAACCCGGCGCAACGCCTGCGACGGACAACCGATGAGCGCTACCTTCGCGCCGACGAAGCCAAAGCGCGGATAGCAGGCCGCCCAGAGTCGGCGGCTTGCGCCCGGGATGTCGCGCACGTTGGTTTGGAGGTTGAGGGCCAGGGCGCAGCCGGCGAACGACTCCGTCGGTGCCGCCATGAGCGTGAGTGGCACGTCGGCGAAGTCCAGCTCCTCGACTCCGGCCCCCCGCACCTCGGTGACTTCGACCAAGAACCAATGACGCTCCGCACGCACGCGCATCGTCACGGTCACCCCGGCGGCGCCGAACTGCAGGGTCACTTTGTCGGCAGCGGCGGCCAGGGCGGAGGCAGGGAAAACCCGCCCGGCCTGCCGCAGTGTGGCGAAGGGGGGAGGGGGTTCGTGCTGGAGGTAATCGATCCCGGTTGCGCGCGCCACAAACCGCAGGCTGCGGCCGTCGCTCCCCACGGCAAGCCGGACGAAGTCGTTTTGGAGCGAAAGGGCTGGCGGAGGGGGCGCGGCGGCGGTCGCGCGCAGGAGGAGGAGGGCGCTGGTGAACACCAACGCGCCGAGCGCCGGGCCAAGCAGAGGGCACTGGAGGGTCATAGTTCGCGGTAGGTCTTGGGTGCGTGGTCGTCGCCAGCCCAGCGCCAAGGCGTGGCCAGTGGGTCGAAGGGACCCCGGGGCTGCCGACCGGTTATCTTCATACTCCGTCGTTGCAAGGGGCTTGGTTGGACGCCGCGGGCGCCGGCCACCGAGAGACCAGGTCCAAGCCGGGGTTGTAGAAGTAGGCGCGGCGGCGGCACCCGTCAACGAAGAAACGGCCCCCAACACGACCAACGGTCGCACTCCGCGGCTGAGGGCCGCTACTGGCCCGACGAGCCAAAGCGGGCGAAACGGCCCGGGTGGTGGGGGGAAGGAGACGCGCTCAGCCGTCCGAGCGGCGGCGGGGGCGTGGAGGAGTTGCGGCGGGGGTCAGGCGGCGGCTTTAGCCAGACTCATGGGGGCGGCCGCCCGGGGCTTGAGGACGTCCCGCACTACCTTGCCGGCGACATCGGTCAGCCGGAAGTCCCGCCCTTGGAAGCGGAAGGTCAACCGCTCGTGATTGATACCCAGGCATTGCAGCAGGGTGGCGTGCAGGTCATGCACGTGGACGGGTTTGTCCACGATGTTATAACAGAAGTCGTCGGTCTGACCGTAGCTCATCCCCGGTTTGATCCCGCCGCCGGCCATCCACACGGTGAAGCAGCGGCCGTGGTGGTCGCGCCCGTAATTGGTCGGTTCGAGTTTGCCCTGGCTATAGACGGTGCGCCCGAACTCCCCGCCCCACAGGATAAGGGTGTCTTCCAGCAGCCCGCGCTGCTTTAGGTCGGTGACCAGCGCGGCGGAGGCTTGGTCCACGTCCTGGCACTGGAGGGTGAGGTCGCGGGGCAGGTCGCCGTGCTGGTCCCAGCCGCGGTGGTAGAGCTGGATGAAGCGAACGCCGCGCTCGGCCATGCGGCGGGCCAAGAGGCAATTGGCGGCGAAGGTGCCG
>JAJXTA010000300.1 GCA_021784265.1 bacterium
GCTCTCGGGTGACTTCGCCTTCAAGCTCTACGACACCTACGGGTTTCCGCTGGACCTCACCGAGCTCATGGCGCGGGAGCGGGGGTTGAGCGTGGATACCGCCGGGTTCGAGCGGTTGATGGAGGCCCAGCGGGCCCGGGCCCGGGCCGCGCAGAAGCGGGAGGTCATCAGCCTTTCCGAGGTGGAAACGACCGTCCCGACCCGTTTCGTGGGCTACGAGACGCTGCGAGTTGGGGCGCGGGTGTTGGAGGTGGTGCGGCTCAAGGCGAAGACCGCCCTGGTCCTCGACACCTCAGCCTGCTACGCCGAGATGGGGGGGCAAGTGGGGGACACCGGCGAGGTGACTGCCGGGGACCGGCGGTGGGGGATCGCCAACACCCAGAAGTCCGGGGCGACGTGGCTCCATTGGCTGGCAGGGGAGGACGCGCCCGCGGTGGGGTCGGAGGTGACGTTGGCCGTGGACGCCCGCCGGCGCGCCGCCATTCAACGCCATCACACGGGCACGCATCTCCTCCACTGGGCACTGCACGAGGTGGTCAGCCGCCAAGCGACGCAGAAGGGCTCCTTCGTGGGGCCGGACAAGTTGACCTTCGACTTCAACAGCGCGCCACTGACCGCCGCCCAGGTGGCCGAAATCGAGCGGCTGGTGAACGAACGCGTGTTGGAAAACGCGGGTGTTTCCTGGACCGAGGCGCCGTACGCGGCGGTGAAATCGCGCGCGGACGTGATGCAGTTCTTCGGGGACAAGTATGGGGAACTGGTGCGGGTGGTCCAGATCGGGGGGCGCGCGGGGCAGATGGACGGCTACTCGATGGAACTGTGCGGCGGCACGCATACGCGGGCCACGGGTGAGATCGGGCTGTTCCGTATCGTGGCGGAGTCGGCGGTGGCGGCGGGGGTGCGGCGGATCGAGGCGATCAGCGGGCTGGAGGCCTATCGGCGGGCGACCGAGGAACTGGAGCTGCTGAAAGCCGTCTCGGGCAAAGTCAATTCCCCCGTGGGTGAGTTGGAGACCAAGATCGAAGCCTTGCTCGAGGCTCAGAAAGCCGCGGAGCGGCAGCTCAAGGCGACACGGCAAAAGGAGGCCGCCACCGTGGCGCGGGGCCTCCTGGGCCACGCGCAGACGACCGGGACGGTGCGCTGGATCGTGCAAGATCTCGGTGCCGCGGGCGGGGACGAGCTGCAGGCGGTCGCCGACGCCCTCAAGGGCGAGTTCCAGGGGGTGGTGGTGCTGGGCGGGGTGGCCAACGAAGCGGTGGCCTTGGTGGCCACCGTCTCGGGCGGTCTGACCCAGCAGTTCCAAGCGGGGAAGATTATTCAGTCCATTGCCCCGCTGGTCGGGGGCAAGGGCGGTGGGCGGCCAGAGAATGCCCGCGGGGGCGGCAAGGAGGTCGGCCGGCTGGGCGAGGCCCTGGCACGGGCCCGGGCGTTGCTGGGCGACGGCCGGGCATGAAGTTCTCGGTTAAGAGCGATTACGCCGCCCGGGCCGTGCTGAGCTTGGCGCGGTCGTATCCGGCGCGGCGGGCCTGCAAAGTGGAGGAGTTGGCGGCCGAGCACGGGATTCCGGCCAATTACCTTTTGCAGATACTGATCCAGCTCAAGGCCAAGCATTTGGTGCAGAGCCAGCGCGGGAAGGTGGGCGGTTACCTGCTCGCCAAGCCGCCGGGGGAAATCAGCTTGGGGGATGTGGTCCGGGCCTTGCATGGCCCGGTCTTCGACTCGCCCGCCACCACCGATCCGCGTTGTCCCCTCGAGTTGCGCGCGGCGTGGCAAGGGTTAGGCCGCCAGATGCAGCAGGCCGCGGACGCGATCACGTTCCAGGACCTGCTCGAGCAGAGCGGCAAAGCCAAGATGTACGAGATTTGAGGCTCCACGCCGCGGCGGACCGCGGTGCCAGCAGCGGAGCGGGGGAAAGAGCAGGGTCCCGCTTTCCCGCCGGCACGACGACTACAGCTTGCCCTTGGCGATGCTCAGCTCGGTGTCGCGGAAGACGGCCAGGCGCTGGTTGTTCTCCTCGAACACCTGCTGCACGATCTGGCTCAGGCTGGGGAGGTCGCGCGGGTGGATGACGGCGTGGACGCTTTGTTGGAAGGCGTGCATGGCGTTGAGGGTCTGGAAGGGCTCGCCGATCAACAGCACCACCGCGTGCCGGCGCGTGTTCATGGACATCCGCTGCAAGGTGAGCAAGGAGAGGTTCTGGCTCGGGGCATTGGCGGCGAAGAGCGTCTCGGCGATCACCACCTGGTAGTTGACCTGCCCAAACTGGCTGATGAATTCCTCGTGGGTCTCGGGGCAATGCACCTTATAGCCCAGCTCGGTCAGCACCGCCTTGCTGAGTTCGAGCCATTCCGGCGTGGTCAGCAAGGTGAGGGCGGGGCGGTCCGTCGGCCAAATGAACTCGAACTCGGTGGCCATGCGCTATTTGAGTTTCAGGTTGCGGGGGGTTGGGGGCGGGGCGGGGTGGGCTTCCTCCTCCTTCTTGAGTTGGAGGTTGCTGAGGGAGGTCGTTGATTCACCGCGCTTCTTCTTGACGTTGTCGATGGCGCGGCTGGTGGGGCCGCGCTTGGAGCAATAGATCAAGGCGCTTTCTTCGGTGATCAAGCCCTGTTCGTAGGCCTCGAGGCAGGCCTGATCGAACGTGCGCCAGCCGAAGGTGTTGCTGGCCTCGATGATCTCGTAGAAGGTCTTACCCTCCGATTCGCCGTAAGTAACGCTGTCCCGGGTGCGGACGTTCGAACCCATGATCTCCAGGAGCGCGATCCGACCGCCGCCGACCCGCGGGGCCAGTCGCTGGCTGATCACCCAGCGCAAGGTGTCGGCTAACCTGAGGCGCACCTGCTTTTGTTCCTCCTGGTCGAACATGCCGAGCACGCGGTTGATGGTCTGCCCGGCGTCGATGGTGTGGAGCGTGCTGAGCACCAAATGACCGGTCTCCGCCGCGCTTAAGCCGATCTCGACGGTTTCCCGGTCGCGCATCTCCCCGACCAGGATCACCTTGGGCGCCTGGCGCAGCGCCGCCCGCAAGCCGGTGGCGAAGTTGTTGAAATCGGTCCCCATCTCCCGCTGGTTGAACGTCGCCTTGCGCTGGGGATGGACGAACTCGACCGGGTCTTCCAGGGTGATGACGTGGATCGATTTGGTCTCGTTGACCTCGTTGAGGAGGGCCGCCAAGGTGGTGGATTTGCCTGACCCGGTGGCTCCGGTGACCAGCACCAAGCCCGTCTTCTCCTGGGCGACCTGGCGGAAGAGGTCTGGCAAGCGCAATTCCTGCATCGTGGGAATGCGGGTGTTGAGCTTGCGCAGCACGATGGAGTAGTTACCGCGTTGGGAGAAGATGTTCACCCGGAATCGCGCCTTGCCCGCGACCGCGTGGGAACAGTCGCAGGAACCGGTCTTGAGCAGGTCTTCGGTCAGGCGGCGGCTGTTATTGATCAGGTTCAGGGCGAGCATCTCCGTCTGGAAGGGGGTCAGCCGCTCGATGGGCGGTTCGAGGGTGACGGGCTGCAACTGACCGGCCGACTCGACCTGCGGTTGCTTATCGACCGTGAGATTGAGGTCGGAGACGTCCTTTTGGGCGTCCAGCATGCTCGCCAGAAGGTAGTCTAACTCGTTACGATGCATGATGCTGGGGGGTGAGAGGGCCGCTACGAGGTGAGGCTGGCGGGCGGACCGGGGCGAGTTGGCTCAGGCCTCGTCTTCATCCGGCGGATGGGGGAGGAAGGTGCGGAACTTCTTCTTGTCCAGGCATTTGTCATAGGCCTCCTCGGGCGCGATGCGCTTCATGCGCAAGTGCTCCATGATCGCGTCATCCAGCGGCTGGTTCCCCATTTTCTTGCCCACCTGGATCATGCCGGGGATCTGGTGGGTCTTGCCTTCCCGCACGAGGTTGGCGATGGCGGTGGTGAACACGAGGATCTCCAGGGCGGCCACCCGCCCCTTGCGGTCGATCCGCCGGAACAGGTTCTGGGCGACGACCCCGCGGAGCGCTTCGGATAAGGTGGCGCGGATCTTGTTCTGCTGGTCGGCCGGAAAGACGTCGATGATGCGATCGACGGTTTTGGCGGCGCTTTGGGTGTGCAGCGTTCCAAAGACCAAGTGCCCCGTGCTGGCGGCGGTGAGGGCCAACTCGATCGTCTCCAGGTCCCGCATTTCACCCACTAGGATGATGTCCGGGTCCTCCCGCAGTGCGCCGCGGAGGGCGGAGCTGAACGACTTGGTGTGGACCCCCACCTCGCGATGGTTGACCAGGCAACCTTGGCTGGTGTGGACGAACTCGATCGGGTCTTCGATGGTCAGGATATGGTCTTTGCGGTTCTTGTTGGCGTAGTCCACCATCGCCGCCAGGGTGGTCGATTTGCCCGAGCCGGTCGGCCCCGTGACCAGGACCAGGCCCTTGTGGAGCATGGAGAATTTCTTCAGGACGGGTGGCAGCGGGGCGTCGAACTTCTCAAAGTCCTCGAACGAGAGCACCTGGGTGGGGATCTGCCGGAACACCGCCGAGACGCCGTTCTTCTGGTTGAAGAAGTTCGCCCGAAACCGGGAGACCCCGGGGATTTCGTAGCCGAAATCGACATCGCCCGTCTCCTCGTACACCTTCACTTTGTACTCGGGGGTGATTTCATAGAGCATGCCCTTGAGCTGGTCACTCTCCAGGGGGGGATAGTCGATGCGGTGCAGCTCGCCGTTGATGCGCAGGATGGGGGGATTGCCGGAGGCCAAGTGGAGGTCGGAGGCTTTTTGCTCCAACATTAAATTGAAGAAGGCGTCAATCTTGGCCATAACTCAGTCGCGTCGCTTGTCCGTGGCTACTGAAGCAAAGAATGGGCCGGGCTGCAAGCCCAGCGGTGGTATCGCCGCCGTGATCCGCGGGGAGATTGCCCGACGGGGCGCGATCTCGTTTCGCCGGTTCATGGAATTGGCCCTTTACCATCCCGCTGCCGGTTATTACGAGCGGGCGGGCGAACGCCTCGGGCGGGCGGGCGATTACTACACCAGCGTCAGCGTGGGGGCCGTGTTTGGTGACCTGCTCGCTTTCCAATTCGCTGGCTGGGCGCGGGCGGCGGGA
>JAJXTA010000301.1 GCA_021784265.1 bacterium
GACGATCGCGCCGCTGGCTGCCAGGGGATGGGGGACCGACTCGCCCCCGGCCTCGCCGGGCGACCGCTCAGGCTGGGGACAATAAACGACCACCTCGACCTCATGCCGGCGCAACCCGACGCAGAGCCGTTGGATGGCGGTCTCGGTGCCGCCCCACTCCGCCGGGTCGCACTTGCGCAGCAGGTGGACGGTGCGCATCAGCGATGCCCCCCCACCGCGGCGAAGACCGGCACCATGGGTTGCGGGCAGGCTTGCGCCCGTGGGTGCGGCTGGGGCCGGCGGGCGCGCCGTTGGGCGTAGTAAAGGCCGGCCAGCATGCCCAGCAGCAGGTGAAACGCCAAAAGAATCGGCGTCTGGTGATAGATCCACTCGAAGAGGCTCTGCAAGAAGACCCCGCACGTGCCAAAGAACAGCCCCACACCCAACCGATGGCCAAGGTTCGACCCCACCCCAGGCGGGCTGGAGGCACGCGCGGTCCGCGGCGGGAAAGGGCGCCGCCCCCAGTTCCGGGGGGTGCGGCGGCCCAGGAACGTCACCCCGACCTGGAGCCAGCGCAGCCAGACCAGCGCGAACAGCGCCAACCCCGGCCACCCCAACTCACCGACGGTCAAGGCCCCGAGATTGTGGGCCGGCGCGGCGTAGGAGATGCTGGGCAAAATGTCTTTGCTGGGGGCCAGATCGATGTTGTCGTAGTCCTCATAGTGGTAATCGAGCTTGGCGCCGTATTCTTTGCTAACCCAGTACGACCAGTTGTTGAGTCCGACTCCCAGCGGGCGGTCTTCGACGATCACCAAGGCCTGGCGCAGGTAGTAGGCGCGGCTCTCGGCATGCTCGTCGCCGTACTCGCTGGCAATGGTCGAGGTCTCGAAGCGCTGTTTGATGCTCTCCCATGATTTGGCGACCAAGCCCAACAGCCCGACGCCCACCGCCGCCACCACCGCCAGCTTGCGCAGGGTGATGCGCCACGACAGACACCGCAGCGCCACCCCCAACGCCAGCAAACCAAAGATCGGGATGCCCGCCCGAGAAAGCGTCAGCAACGTAGTCCCGCTCGCCCCCAGAAACGCGCCGCCGCAGAGCCAGCGCGACAGACGCGGGGCGTCGGAGATGGCCGTGGCCAACAGGACCGGCCCCACCAGGCAGAGGAACATCGAGACGCTGTTGGGATGATCGAGGGTGCCGGTGATCCGATAGACGCCCTTGAGGAAATGTTCCTCCAGGGCCAGGATGGCTTCCAGCGCCACGGCGCACGCTAGTCCGCACACCACGATCAGTTGCTCGCGCTCGCCTCGGATGAAGAGGGCACCGGCCAGGAAGATCAGCAACGCCCGCACCATCTTGGACAGCTCGAACAGCCCGTACAGCTTCGGCTCGCCGCTCGCGACCGAGAAACCGCAGTACGCCAGAAACAAGAGCATCGGCCCCAGCCCGGCCGGCCAGAACCAGCGCGGACTCCCGGGGCGTGGCCGCGCCAGGGCGCTGACCAAAAGGCCGAAGGCCAGCAGGTCCAGCACCGTGACCTCGAAGCCGCGGGTGGTGCCGCGATACCAGTACTGACAGAAGAAGGTGAGGCTCAACTTCTCCCCCAACACGGTGCCGGCCGCCAACAGGAAGAGCGCGGCCTCCCGCGCCCGGGGTGACAGCAGGAGCAGCCCCGCGCATCCCAGCAGGCTGGGCCCGAGCAAGGTGAGCCCGATCAGGTCTTTGGTCTCCATCCCTTCTCCGCGGTGAGCAGGATGTTGGTGGGGATGAACAGGTCCCGCACCGGCTTGCCCATGCCACAGGTCTGGAGGACAATCCGCGCGAAACCCGCCCCCGCCACCACCGCTCGCAACGTGTTCTTCGTGAAGAAGCGCAGGTGCGGATTGTTGGGGGCAAAATGCGCATCCCATTTGAGGAGTGCGATCAGGAGGTTCTTGCCCAGGCCATGATAGGGCACCGTGACCAGGAGGCGCCCACCGGGGGCCAGGACGCGGTGCATCTCGCGGACCGCGAAGGCCGGGTCGAACAGGTGCTCCAGGACTTCCGAACACCAAATCACGGCGAAATGGTCGGGCGGAAAGGGGAGCGGGTCGGCGAGGTCGTGTTGCTGAAACTGGATGTCTGGATAGGCGCGGGCATTCTGTTGGATTTGCGCCGCTGAGAGGTCGAGGGCGGTCACCTGCCGCGAGAAGCGGGCCAGATCGCGGGTGAAGGCGCCGTCGCCGCACCCCACCTCGAGGACCCGCGCCTGGTTGGGCAGCCCGTGGAGTTGGCGGGCCATCCAGGCGCGGAAGTTGGCGGCGTAGCCCTGGACATTGCCGGAGTGGCCGGCGGCTTCTTCCAGCCAGTACCGTTCGTAATAGCTCTTTTGGGTGGTCGCTGGCATGGGGTTTCAACCGGCGTTGGCCTCGGGCGGGCTGGCGGCGCCAGCCGTTTCCATGGCCAACCGGCCCAAGTTGTCGCGCCCCACCTTGGGCCAGTAATGCGTCTGGCCCCCGCGCAGATGGCGATGCGCCCGCGCGCAGGCAATGAGGGTAACGACAAAGCCCGCCAGCGCCGCCGGAAGGTGGGAGAACCGCTCCCAGCGGGGTAATCGCGCCCAGCGCTGAAAGCGGAACGTGAGCGCGTTGGGAAAGAGGCGCCAAAAGAAACGGGCCTGCCGGAGGTGGGCGGCGATGAGTTGCTTCAGCCAATCCGGGTCGGCCGCCTCGAGTCGTTGGAGCGTCACCGCCAGGTCGGCCCGCTGGTCAGCGGGGAGGGTTTTGAGGTATTCGAGCGCCACGAAGACGGTGGTTTGGCCGATCATTTGGCGCTTCTGGTTGTTGAGGACCTGCCGCACCGAGCGGTAGGCCTCATAGACGTGCGAGGCATGCTCCGCGCGCCGGATCCGTTTCGGGTCCAACGGCCGGGAGAGGAAGTCGGTGCAGACCACCGCCTTGATGAACCCATCGTCGGGAGCGCCCAGGTCGCGCGGCAAGTAGAGGCGGCGGGCCGTCTCGGCCCGGATGCAGTAAAGCTGGCCGGTGATCTGCCCCTCGATCGTGCGCGTCATGTCCGTCGTCGCCAGCGAGAGCCGGTCGCGCCAGGACTTGTGGGCCTTGAACGCAAGGTCCTTCTCCTGCCGATCCGTGGCGATGCGGGCCTGCGGCTCGGCCAGCAGCAAGGCGTACATGTTGAAGAGCGTGTCGGGCCGATTGAACACGATGTCCGAGTCCATGATGTAGAGGAACCGGGCCTGCGGATGCGACAGGGTGTGCATGAAGGCGTTCCACGTGTGGTTGCGCCCGGCCTGGGCGATCTCATCGACCCGGCAGTCAAACGTCCCCGCGAACGGATGCCGCTGCGATTGTTCCGCGAACACGGCGGCGGCAATCTCCGCGGTCCGGTCGGTGCACCCGTTGGCCACGCACAGCACCTCGGCGCGCTCCCCGCGCTCGGCCAAGCGCGCGAAGAGCGATTGGGCAAAGACCGATTCCAGCGAGGTGCGGATTGCCGCCTCCTCGTTCCAAGCCCGTACGGCAATCGAAATACAGGGCGGCGCGAGAATTTCAGATATCGTCATGGTCCAGATCGCCGGAGGGAGCGACGGCTCCCGCGGCTCTGGTCGGCAACCTAGCCTGGAAGTTGGTGCCGGCGGAAGTGGGTGAAGGCCCACGAGACCGGCGGTGCCGGACCCCAGGTCTGGCCGGCCATCGACCGCATCGCGGCGGCGCCGCTGGGGTTCAAACCTCCACCGGGGCTCGGCCTCCCGCGTGAGGGCCTGAGGGTCGCGGGCACGGCGGGGCCAAGCCCCAGGAGGTTAGCCGGCCCGCCGTTCCCGCACCGGACCCACCCGCGGTCGGAGGTCCGAAAATGCTCCCTCAGTTCACGCTGGAAACGGCGTAGAATCGCCCGCCCATGGCCGGGGCCGCCGGGTCGAGCCAGGTGGCGTTCGTGCCAGCCGCAGTGAGGGGGCCGCTGAGGTCGAGCCAGGGGCCGCGCAGACTGCCGCGCCCGAGGACGTGGTAGCTCTGACCAGGGAGGGCGCTCCAGCTCAGGAGCAGGCCCTGGCTCGTGAGCCTGAGGGTGCCGATCTTGACGGCACCGCTGCTGCGGGCCAGCGCCACCGTACCCCCGCCCACGTTGCCCACGGCGCCGGTCGAGGCGCTGGTGGCGCTTACCGAGCCTACCGGGGCGGCCGAAGCCGGGAGGGCAGCCGTCAACGAGGGTGAGGACTTCCCGGCGTCATCCCAGGTTGCCCGTCCACCGTAGAGGGAGAAGGCCATGCCGTTGAGCGTGCTGCCCTCCAACCCGACGGCGCTGGCCGGCACTGCCAGTTGCACCCATTGCCCCGCGGGTGGCAGGGCGCCCATGTACACCCGGCTGACGGTGCCATTGACACCGTAGCTGATATCATCGGCGCCCCAGTAGGCGCGATGCTCCCAAGTGCCATCGTTCCACATCAACATTGCTTCGCTGGGGGAATTGGTGGGGTCCAGATAGACGTAGGCGAACAGGACATCGCCGGTGCTCACCATCATGGTCGCGGTGGCGCTACTGAAGTAGTGTTCGTGCAGGCCCGCGGCGAGGTTGGACTGTTGCGCCACGGCGCCGGAATAAGGGGCCGGGGCGCTGCTAATCCAAGTCCAACTGTCACCGCCGTCGGCATTCGGGACCGCGCCGGCGGGCAAGGCATCATCCACCCAGGTCACCAACGGGCTATTGGCCGAGAAACTGCCGGCGGCGAAGATGCGGCGGCCGTCGGGCCACTGGGCTTCCGCTTCGACCCATTGCGGGCCGCTGTTGACGGGCGAGAAAGTGAAGGTCGGCCCATAAGCGGGTTCCTGATCACGCGCTTCCCAGACGACGCGCGCGCCGGCGAGGTCCAGCCCGGGAGCCTGCAGCGAGACCGTCACCGGGGTGTTGAGCAGGGCGGTATTGGTGGGCACCACGATCTGGGCGGCCACCGGTGACCAAGCCTGGGTGCTCGGCCCAGCGAGCGTGGCCAGGAAGGCGAGGCTGGCCAGCGAACGGGCCTGGTTCAAGATCGTGAACTCCGTCGTGACGTTGTAGCTGTCGCCCCAGCGGTCGTAGAA
>JAJXTA010000302.1 GCA_021784265.1 bacterium
GCTTGGAATTGCAGGAGGAGGTTGTTGGCGGCGGCGCCGCCGTCCACGCGCAATTCGTTGACCGGCAGTCCGGAGTCTTCCTCCATGACCTCGAGCACGTCGGCCACCTGAAAGGCGATGCCCTCGAGGGCGGCGCGCGCCAGGTGAGCGGCGGTGGTGCCGCGGGTCAGGCCGGTAACCGTGCCGCGGGCGTATTGGTCCCAGTGCGGTGCGCCCAGGCCGGCGAAGGCCGGCACCAGGTACACGCCCCCTGAATCCGGGACGCTGGCCGCCAGCGCTTCAATCTGGTCGGCGGACTGGATCAGGTGCAAGCCGTCCCGCAGCCATTGCACGACGGCGCCGCCGATGAAGACGCTGCCTTCCAAGGCGTAGTGGGTTGCGCCGGCGGTCTGCCAGGCCACGGTCGTGAGCAAACGATGGCGCGAGGGGAGGGGGTGCGGCCCGATGTTCATCAACATGAAACAACCGGTGCCGTAGGTGTTCTTGGCCAGGCCGCGGGCGAAACAGTTTTGTCCGAACAAGGCGGCCTGTTGATCGCCGGCCAGGCCGGCGATGGGGATGGGGGCGTCGAACAGCCCGGGCGCGGTCACGCCATAGACCTGGCTGGAGGAGGCGAGGGTCGGCAGGACCTCGCGCGGCACCGCCAGGAGCTGGAGGAGTTCCTCGTCCCAGGCGCCGGTCTGGAGGTTGAAAAGCATCGTGCGGGAGGCGTTGCTGGGGTCGGTGAGGTGGAGCTGGCCGGCGGTGAGGTTCCACAAGAGCCAGGTATCGACTGTGCCGAAGGCCAGCTCACCCCGTTGGGCTTGGCCGCGGGCGTTGGGCACCTGGTCCAAGAGCCAACGCAGCTTGCTGCCGGAAAAGTAAGCGTCGGGGACCAAGCCGGTCCGGTCTTGGATGAGCTGGCTGCGGCCTTCCTGCTTGAGCTGGTCGCAGAAGCTGGCGGTGCGGCGGTCCTGCCAGACGATGGCGTTATGGAGGGGCGCCCCGCTACGGCGGTTCCAGAGGAGCGTGGTTTCGCGTTGATTGGTGATGCCGATGGCCGCCACGTCCCGGGCGCTGACGCCGGCCTTCTTCAGGGCCGCCTGGGCGACCGCCAGTTGGCTGGACCAGATCTCCAGCGGATCGTGCTCGACCCAACCCGCGCGCGGGAAGAACTGGCGAAACTCCTTCTGGGCCAGCGCGACGATGGCCCCGGCGTGGTTAAAGACGATGGCGCGCGAGCTGGTGGTGCCTTGGTCCAGGGCCAGGATGACGGACATAAGTTGGACGCAGTTTGACGCGGTGCTGTGATCGGGTCTGTCGCCGCTCCTGTTAACGACCGAGCGTTGGGCTGTCAAGGCGTCCCGCGGGCGCGGGACTCCACCCCAGGGCGAATGACAAAGTAGCCGCCGGCGTAAAGAGGCGGAGGCCACAAGGCGGTGCGCGGCACGATTCCGTCTCGTTACGCCGGCGGCTACGACTTCCAGCTATGGTTTTCGGGACTTTGTCACTCGCCGTGCTCCAGCCCGGTGGTATTGCCGCCCGGTAAAACGGCATTGCGCGCGGGGCGGGCCTTGGCTAAGAGCTGGGCCGTGATTGCCACACCTCTCCGCCCGATCCTCGTGTTTGTCGCTTCCTGGGTGGTTCTGAGCCGCCTTGCCTTCGCCGGGGGCGGCGACCTGCGCCACACCGCTCCCCTGGATTCCCCGGAACACCGCAAGTACGCGCCGGACCGGCGGGTGGATTTGTCGCACGTCGCCCTGGACCTGACCCCCGACTTTCTGCGCCGGACCATCGGTGGGCAGGCCACCCTCACGTTTCAGCCCATCGGCGCACCGCTCCGCGAGCTCAAGTTGGACGCGGTGGAGTTGGTGGTCACCAACGTCTCCGCCAGCGAGCCGATCGCGGCTTGGCAGGTGACCGACCGGCAGGTGATCGTCACGTTTGCCCAGGCTCAGCCGCCGGGCCGCCAGGTCCAGGTCACCCTCGGCTACCACGCGCAGCCCACCCAGGGCATCTACTTCCGCACGCCGGAAATGGGCTATCGGCCGGGAGACACGCATCTGTTCAGCCAGGGCGAGGAGATCGAAGCGCGGCATTGGTATCCTTGTCTGGACGCTCCCAATCTGAAGTTCACGTCGGAGATCACGTGTCATGTGCCCGCCGGGATGACGGTGTTGTCCAACGGCAAGCTGGTCGCCGCGACGCCGGAAGCCCAGGGCCGGCTGGTGGCGGTGCATTGGGCGCAGGACCAACCGCAGACGTCCTATCTCGTCGCCTTGGTGGCTGGCTACTTCAAAGGGCTCCAGGCCCAGTATCATCAAGTCCCGCTCTCCTTTTACACCCCGCCTTCGGAGTTCGCCGAAGCCACCAATTCGTTTCGTGACACCGCCGACATCATGGGCTTCTACGAGCAGGAGATCGGCGTGCCGTACCCGTGGGCCAAATACGCCCAGGTGTGCGTGAACGATTTCGTCGCCGGCGGAATGGAAAACACCTCGCTCACCGTGTTGACGGACCGGACGCTTTTTCCCGAGGCGACGGAGAACATTCGGTCCAGCCAAGGGTTGGTGGCGCACGAGATGGCGCACCAGTGGTTTGGGGACCTGGTCACGTGCAAGGATTGGAGCGAAATCTGGCTCAACGAGGGGTTTGCGACCTATTACGCCCACCTTTACGACGAGCACAAGAACGGTCACGACGCCTTTCTCTACGGGATGTACAACGATGCCCGGGGCATCTTCCAGCAACCCAACGACCTCCGCTCGATTGTCTATCGCGAATACGACCAGCCGAGCGAGCAATTCAGCTACTTGGCGTATCCCAAAGGGGGCTGGGTGTTGCAGATGCTGCGCGCGCAATTGGGCGCCGACCTCTACCGCCAGTGCATCCGGACTTACCTGGACCGTCACCGGTACGGCAACGTGGTGACCGAGGACCTCAATCAGGTGATCGAGGCGCTCTCCGGGCGTTCGTTCGACCAGTTCTTCGACCAGTGGGTTTACCACGCCCACTACCCCGAACTGGAGGTCGGCTATTCGTGGGACGAACCGGCCCATCTGGCCCGCCTGGAGGTCAAACAGACTCAAGCCCTGAGCGAGCGGGTGCTGCTCTTCAACTTCCCGTTGCCGGTGCGCTTTCAGACCCGCACCGGGGCCGTGGACCGGATCATCCGGGTGAAGGAGAAGCAGGAGGAGTTCTTCTTCGCGCTGCCCGAGGCGCCTACCCAGGTGCGATTGGACCCCGAGCTCAGCGTCCTCGCTAAGATCCGGTTCCAGCCGCCGCCGCCGATGCTGGCCCGGCAACTGGCCGATACGGGCGACGTCATGGGCCGGCTGCTGGCCGTGGCGGCACTGGCCGAGCGCCGGGACCAGGAGGCGGTGGGCCGGCTCCGAAGCCGGCTCAACGAGGACCCCTTCTACGGCGTGCGCCTCGAGGCCGCCAAAGCCCTGCGCACCATCCACACGGACGAGGCGTTGGAGGCTCTGCTGACCTCCACGGTCCAGCCGGACGCGCGGGTACGCCGGGAGGTGTGGGAGGCGTTGCGCGGCTTTTATCGCGCCTCGGTCCTGGCTGCCGCCCGCCCCGCGCTGAAGAGCGAACGCAACCCGGACATCCTGGCGCAGCTCATCCTCACCCTCGGGGCTTACCCGCAAACGGAGACCCGGGAGACGCTGCTGAAGTATCTGGACTCGACCTCGTTCCGTAACGTGCTCGCCGATGCCGCCATCGGTGCCATGCGCGCGGAAGACGACCCCGCCTTTATTGCCCCGCTCCTGGCGACACTCCAACGCAACGAGACAGCCTTCACCTCGTCGGGCTTCGCCCAGGGGCTGCATTGCCTGGCGTGGTTGGCGCACGATCAGGACAATCGGGAGGCGGTCCGCGAATTCCTCGTCCGCCAGGTGAATAGCAAGAAGGAGGCCGTTCAGCTTGCCGCAATCCGCGCCCTGGGCGAGTTGGGTGACCCGCGGGCCATCCCGGTGGTGGAGACGTTCACCGGGCTGGCCGCCGACCGGCCCGAGCGCCAGGCCGCGGAGAAGGCCCTGGTCTCCTTGCGCGAGGCGAAAAAGCCGGCGGCGGAGTGGAACGAGCTGCGCGGGGAAGTGCTCGACCTGGAAAAGACGACGCGTGAGCTGCGGCAGCAGCTCGAGGCCGTGAAGCAGCAGGTGCGGGCCGCCGGAACGCGGGGACGCGCCACCAAGCGACCACCGCGGTTGACGACGCCGCGGGCAGGGGAGTAGCCGGGCGGGGCGCGAGGACGGGGCCTAGACCAGGTCGGCGGCGGGCACGCACGCCAGCCCGTGGGCTGCGGCGACGGCGGGGCACGTCACCTGACCCCGCACGACATTGAGCCCACCCAGCAGCGCCGGTTGGCGCCGGCAGGCCTCCGCCAAGCCGTGGTCGGCCAACAATTCGACAAAGGGAAAGGTGACGTTCGTCAGGGCCTGCGTCGCGGTGCGGGCATAGGCGGCGGGCATGTTGGCCACGCAATAGTGGATCACCCCCTCCTCGACGAACACCGGCTCGTCGTGGGTCGTGGGCCGGGAGGACTCAGCGCAGCCGCCTTGGTCGATGGCGATGTCCACCAGCACGCTCCCGGGGCGCATGCGCCGGACCATATCTCGCCGGATCAGCTTGGGGGCGCGAGCCCCGGGCACCAAAACCGCCCCCACCAAGAGATCGACGCAAGGCAGGAGGTCCAGCAGATGTTCTTCGCTCGAGTAAAGGGTGTGGGCGGTGTGGAGGGTGATGTCCAAGAAGCGCATCCGCTCCAGGTCCACTTCGAGGATCGTCACGTCGGCCCCCAACCCAGTGGCCATGCGCGCGGCGTTGATGCCGGAGGCCCCGCCGCCCAGGACCACCACCCGGCCCGGCAATACCCCGGGCACGCCGCCGAGCAGCGTGCCGCTGCCGCCGCAGTGCTTGGCCAGAAAATAAGCGCCCACAAAGATGGACATCCGGCCCGCGACCTCGCTCATGGGCGCCAGCAGCGGCAGGCGGTGGTTGACCTCGATGGTTTCGTAGGCCAAACCC
>JAJXTA010000303.1 GCA_021784265.1 bacterium
GCGACCGCCAACGGATAACGGGCGGCGAGCTTGCCGAGCAAGGGCGGCAGTTCGGGAAAGATCGGCTGCTCGCGCTTGAGGATCGAGAGAAGCCGGTCTTGCTTGAGACGAATCAAGTCCTCCAGCGGATACGGAGGCCGGTGCTTGGCGACGAAATCCAGCCACAGGGCGCGGTCGGAGCGCCCGTAATAGGCCGGGAAGTCCATCCCGTGCGTTTCCCCGTACCCCAGTTGGGCAAAGACTTCCCGAAACGCCTGCTCGTGGCGCGGTTCGCTATCCACGATCACGCCGTCCATATCGAAGATCACGGCGGCGAAGGTCCGCCCAGGCTTGGCGTGGCCCGGGGTCCCGCGCGTGGGCGGTGGCTTCGTGTTCACGAGGCGTGGGTTCACCGGCGCGTGGCGCCCAGGGCGAGCAACCGCTCGAAGTGAGCGGCGGTCAGGGGCATGACCGAGAGCCGCGATTGGCGGACCAACGGGAGGTCGTGCAAACCGGGGTCGGCTTTGATCGCGGCCAGGCTTAGGGGCTTGGCCACCGGCTTCACCGCGCCCAGATCGACCGCCGACCAGTCGCCCTCCGCGGCCGTCGGGTCGGGATAGGCCTCCCGACTCACCCGCGCCAGCCCGACGACCTCCTTGGCCTCGCCGCTGTGGTAGAACAACACGAGGTCTCCCCGCCGCATGGCGCGCAGGTGGTTCCGCGCCTGGAGATTCCGGACGCCGGTCCAGGCCGTTTGGCCTTCCCGAACCAAGTCCGCCCAAGCGTAGCCTGTGGGTTCTTGTTTCACGAGCCAGTAGTTGGTCGCCACGCCCGCCTTTTTGCCTGGAAGCCCCACCGGTTTCAAGACGCGAGGAGACAGGTGCAAGGTGCCTGCTTGGGGCTGCTCCCCCAGGACCGTGCGTTGGCGATGTCCGCCGGCAACGCGGGGTGGTCGCGCCGCCCTTCAGCCGCCGGCGAGGGCGCCGATGACCAGGAATGGCTCCCGGCCGGCCGCCACGGGTTCGGGCAGTGGGGTGTCGGGCGGTTCGTGGGACAGGTCCATTTCGCCGGCGAAGAAGCGGACGAACGGGCGGCGCCGGAGCGTGGCGTGCTCGCGGATGGCGCCACGGAGCACGGGATAGGTGGCTTCCAGCGCGTCCAAGACCGACCGGATCGTGGGGGGCGGGGCGACGGCGACGAGCACGTCCCCCTGGACCGCGGCCAACCGGCGCAGGTGAAACGGGAGCGCCACACGGATCATGGCAGCGTTTGCACCTCGACCGACAAGACCGAGGGCAGGTGCCGGGCGAGGGTGCTCCAGGCGTCGCCGGCGTTGGCGGAAGCATAGACCTGCCCACCGGTGGTGCCGAAATAGACGCCACAGGGATCGAGTTGGTCCACCGCGGTGGCGTCGCGCAGGACATTCACGTAACAGTTGCGCTGGGGCAGACCGCGGGTCAGCGGTTCCCACTCGTTGCCACCGGTGCGGCTGCGATACACCCGCAGACGCCCGTTCGGGGGGAAATGCTCCGAGTCGCTCTTGATCGGGATGACGTAGATCGTCTCGGGTTCGTGGGCGTGGACTTCGATGGGGAACCCGAAGTCCGACGGCAGGTTGCCGCTGATTTCGTGCCAGGAATCGCCGGCGTCATCGCTGCGCATGACATCCCAATGCTTCTGCATGAAGAGGACCCCGGGCCGGGACGGATGCAGGGCGATGCGGTGGACACAGTGCCCGACCTCCGCGTCCGGGTCCGGGAGTTGGTAGGGCGACTTCAATCCCCGATTGGCCGCCCGCCAGCTCTGGCCGCCGTCGTCGCTGCGGAAGGCCCCGGCGGCGGAGATGGCGATGAACATGCGTCCGGGGTGGGCGGGGTCCAGGAGGATGGTGTGCAACCCCATCCCCCCGGCGCCGGGTTGCCAGAGATGGCCCTTGGCGCCGCGCAGGGCGGGTAGCTCCTGCCACGTGCGCCCTCCGTCGGCCGTGCGGAAGAGGGCGGCGTCCTCGGCGCCGGCATAGACCACGTCCGGGTTGTCGAGCGATGGTTCGAGATGCCAAATTCGTTTGAATTCCCAGGGGTGCTGGGTGCCGTCATACCACTGGTGGGTCCCCGGGGTGCCCGTGTAGGCAAACTGATCACCAACCGCCTCCCAGGTCGCCCCGCCATCGTTCGAACGTTGGATCTTCTGGCCGAACCACCCGCTGGTCTGCGAGGCATAAAGTCGCTGCGGCTCGATCGGCGAGCCCTTCAGGTGGTAGATTTCCCAGCCGGCGAAGTGGGGGCCGGTGATCTTCCACCGTTTGCGGGCGCCGTCGGCGCTCAGGACAAAGGCCCCCTTGCGGGTGCCGACCAGGACGCGGACCCCGCTCACGGGGCCCGCCTTTCCGCCGCGGGGGCGTGGTCATCCCGTTCCCCGACGGCAAAGGAGGCTTCGGCGTGGACGGGAGGCGCGATGGGGAGCTCGAACCAGACAAGGCTGCCGGGAGCCGGGTTCGATTGGCGGCGTTTAGGTTTTCGAGTCATCGTTGGCATGGCTGTGGTGTGAGGGAGCGCCCAGCTCCGGTGAGCTGACAAGTTGGAGTGCTGGTCGCGTTGGCACCAACCTACGACGAAGTTGGGCCTGAGTCTAGGACATCTAATGCAATAATTTTGGAAAACTTGCATGTGCCCCGCCCCGGCGCGCCGCGCCAAGGCGGGGTGTTCACCCACTTTCCACCGGCTCCACTGGTGTGGTGAGATAATGATCCATGATGAGCGCAGCCCCGCCGCCCCAAAGCTCACCCGGGCGCGCCAACCGCGGCCTGACGGCCCCGGTCGCGGCGCGCGCGGGCGGCCCGGGCCCGGGCGGGAGAGGCGCCCGACTACGTGAACGCACCAGCCCATGCCTGGGACCCCCCGAGTCAGCTTGAAGGACAGCCGGAAGGCCGCTCTGGGCGGGGCTCATCGCCCTGCTCAAACAGGGGCTAGGCAAACCGGTGGGATTCCTTAACCCTTTCCTCTACCAAACGGCCAACAATGTCCGCCCCTTCCACGAGGTCGCCGAGGGCGACCACGGGGCCTTCGCCGCCTCCAGAAAACACCAAGCGGGCCCGGGTTGGGATGCCTGCGCGGGCTGGGGGAGTCCCAACGGGGTCGCGTTGCTCAAGGCCTTGGGAGGCTGAGGACGGCCGCGGGGCGGCCGCGCCACGCGCCGCGGCGGCGCTTCCCCTTAGAATTGGTGGAGAAAGCGGACATCGTTCTCGTAGAAGAGACGGATGTCGTTGATGCCATAGCGGATCATGGCGATGCGTTCAATGCCGAACCCGAAGGCCCAGCCGGTCCAGACCTCCGGATCGTACCCAACGTTCTCGAACACCTGCGGATGCACCATGCCGCACCCGGCAATCTCCAGCCATTCCTTGCCCATCTTGCGCGTCAGGGGACTGGAGAAATCGATCTCGAAACTCGGCTCCGTGTAGCTGAAATAGTGGGGCCGGAAGCGGATGCGCGTCTCTTTGCCCAGCAATTCCTTGAAGACGAATTCGACCGTGCCCTTCAGGTCGGTGACGGTGACGCCTTTGTCCACATACAAGCCCTCGATTTGTTGAAAGGTGGGGTTGTGGGTGGCGTCGGCGTTGTCGCGGCGGAAGGCGCGCCCGGGGACCAGGATGCGCACTGGGGGCGGTTGCTTGCGCATGACCCGGATTTGCACGGAGGAGGTGTGAGTGCGCAGCAGGAAGCGGGGGCCGGCGGGCGCGGGGTTCGCCGCCGTAGCGTCGCCCGCGGCCAAATAGAACGTATCGTGGGTGTCCCGCGCCGGGTGATCGGCTGGGGTGTTGAGGGCGTCGAAGCAGTGGTATTCGTCCTCGACCTCCGGGCCATCTGCCACGGCGAACCCGAGCTTGCGGAAGCTGCGGACGATGTCGTCGGTCACTTGGGTGAGCGGATGAACCCGCCCCAAGCGGCGCCGGCGGCCCGGCAAGGTGAAATCGTTCGGTTCCTTGGGCAGGGCCGCTTGAAGTTCCAACTCCGTCCGCCGCGCCGCCAAGGCGCTTTCCAACTCGACTTTGGCGGCGTTGATGAGTTTGCCGGCGGCCGGCCGTTCCTCTTTGGGCAGGGTGCCCAGTTGTTTGAGGAGGGCGGTGAACTTGCCCGCCCCGCCCAGATAGCCGGAGCGGCTCTGCTCGAGGGCGGCCAAGTCTGGGGCACGCTGCAGGTCCGCCAAGGCCGCTTGTTTCAGGGGCTCGATGTCGTCCAGCAATGCCATCGGTCCAGGAGGTGCTCCAAGGCCGGCCCAGTGCCGGCCGCCGGAGGAGGATGCGGGGCCGGCCGGGAAGCCGCTCAGGCCTTGGCGTTCTTGGCCTGCAGCGCCTGTTGGGCCACCTTGACCACCTCGAGAAAGGCCGGGCCGTCCGTGGCGGCCAAGTCGGCGAGGATCTTGCGGTCCAGGGCGATTTTGGCGGCTTTGAGGCCCTCGATGAGCCGGCTGTAGGTCAATCCCGCGGCCCGCGCCGCCGCATTGATCCGGAGCTGCCAGAGGCCGCGGAAATTCCGCTTCCGTGTCTTGCGATCCCGGTACGCGTACTGGCGCCCGTGATCGACGGCGTCGGAGGCGTAACGATACAGTTTGGACCGCCGCATCCGGAAGCCTTTGGCGGCGCGGAGCATCCGCTTGCGGCGTTTGCGGGAGGCTGGGGCATTGGTAACGCGCATGGGAGGAAAAGGTTTGGGGCTTAAGGGCTTAGCGAGCCTGGCTTAGTGACTGAAGGGCAGGTTCTGCTTGATCCGATACGTATCGGTCGGATCCACCAAGGCCGCTTCGCGCAGGCGATGGCGGCGTTTGGCGTTCTTGGTCGCCAGCAGATGGCGACGACCGGCATGGGGACGCAGTACCTTGCCGGTGGCGGTCACTTTGAAGCGCTTGGCCACCGACTTCTTCGTTTTAATGCCTTTGGGACGTCGCATACAGTGTTCTTTCTCTCAAAAAGAGCGCGAACTATAGGATCCAGAGGAGTTTGAGGCAAGCGGTATTTTTGGGTGAACGGCGGC
>JAJXTA010000304.1 GCA_021784265.1 bacterium
CAGCTCGTGGAGGCGCGGCAGCTCGGCCTGACGCCCGTTTTCGCGGAACTGGTTCTGGGGACGGGCATGGCCAGGGTTCACGGTGGTCGGAGCCTCATCATAAACGCCGCTGAGGAGCTGCTCCCGGCTGAACTGGTTCGCCAGCGCCGGGATGCCGCCCATCTGGGCGCAGGCTCCAAAGGCGATGAGGTACTTGCTCTTGCGCCGCAGCAACCAGGCCATGGCCTCCTGTTCGGTCGTCCGGATGGCCCCGTTGAGCAACGTGGCCTCGAGCCCTTGGTCGGGCAGGGCTTCGACGGCGCTCCGCTTGAAGTCCATCGCGCACGGCCAGAAGGCGATCTCGACCCGGGCGACCAAGTCCAACAGGTCTTCCGCCAGGTCCACCACGGTTTCCTCGCAACCGCCGCAGGCCGCGCACCAGTAGAAGCCGAGCTTCGGTTTGGTCATAGGGGGCTAGGGATGGGCGCGGTTGGCCCTGGTGGCGGGCCGTCGGGCGCCGGCTCGGGGTTTTCCGCCCGCCGCGCCAGTTCCCGGTCCCACGCCTGTTGTTGGCCCGGCAGGTTCAACGGGCCCAGGGGCTTGAGGGTCTCGACCATATCGTTGATGGCCCACCGCACCTTGTCCCCTTCGGCGGCGGAAATCCATTCCAGGCGCACGCGTTCGCGTTCGAGCCCCAGGTCCGTGAGGAGCCGCTGGAGGAGCTGAAAGCGGCGGAGCAGCTTGTGGTTGCCCTCGACGTAGTGACAGTCCCCGGGGTGGCAGCCGCCGATCAACACGCCGTCCGCCCCTTGGGCCAAGGCCTCGAGCACGAACTGCGGATCCACGCGGCCGGAGCACATCACCCGGATCACCCGGGCGTTGGGGGCGTATTTCAGCCGCGACACGCCGGCCAAATCCGCCGCCGTGTAGGTGCACCACGTGCAGAAGAACGCCACGATCCGCGGGGTCCAGGGGGCGGGGGCGGGTGGCGCGTGCGAGTCCATGCGGCGCGGGCTGGGGTTCAGGTGGCGGCGGCGGGCGCCAGGAGGCCCTCGATTTCGCTGAACAGCTCCTGGTCGGTAAACAGGTTCTGCCCGATCGAGCCCGAGGGGCAGGAAGCCACGCAGGTGCCACAGCCTTTACAGAGCGCCTCGTTGATCACGGCCCGTTCGGTCTCCGGGGCAATCGTGATCGCGCGATACGGGCAGAGCGGGAGGCACGACTTGCACCCGGAGCAATCCTCGAGCACGAAGGCGGTGTTCGGCTCCTGTTCGAGGTAGCCACGGTCCAGCAGCACCAGCGCCTCCGCCGCCGCCGCGCCCGCCTGGGCGACGGTGTCGGGAATGTCCTTGGGCCCCTGGCAACAGCCAGCGAGGAATACCCCCTCCGTGAAGGTGTTCACCGGGGCCAGCTTCGGATGGCGTTCAAGGAAGAACCCTTCCCCGCCACAGCTCATGTTGAAGAGACGCCGCACGGCCTGGGCGTCGGCCTGGGGCTCCAGCCCCACGGCCAGCACCACCATGTCCACCGGGATGCGCCGCACGTAGCCGGCCAGGGTGTCTTCGACCCGGATCACCAGGTGCCCTTCCTCCTCCGGCATGAAGGCCCAATCGGTGACCTCGCCCACCCGCCCGCGGATGAACTGGACCCCTTCCTCGAGCAGTTGGCCGTAGAACTCGTCGTAGCCCTTGCCGGGGGTGCGGAGATCGATATAGAAGTTGAACACCTCCGCCCCAGTGCGTTCCTTGATGAGGTGGGCCAGCTTGAGCGCGTACATGCAGCACACGCGCGAGCACCAGCGATTGGTCTTTTCGTCACGGGAGCCCACACAGTGGATGATGCCGACCCGTTCCGGCTGGCGGCCATCGCGCAAGACAATCGCCCCCCCGGTCGGGCCGGAGGCATTCACCAACCGCTCCACCTCCAGCGCGGTATAGACATTGGGATACACCCCGTAGCCGTACGCGGGGGCCCGGCTGGCATCGAAGGTCTTGAACCCCGTGGCGACGATGATGGCGCCGACGGTGACGCGCTCGAGGGTCTCGCGCTGGGTGAAGTCAATCGCCCGCCGGTCCACGCAGGCCTCCAGACAGGTCTGCTTGCACTTGCCGGTCTTGACCTGGATGCAGGTCTCCGGGTCGATCACCACCACCTGCGGCGTGGCCTGGGGGAAGGGGAGGTACACCGGTTTGCGCTTGCTCAGCCCGGCATTGAAGGTGTCGGGGAATTTCGGCTCTTTGTAAATGCAGGCCTTGATGCAGTCCTGGCACCCAACACAGCGGCTCGCGTCCACGTAGCGCGGCTTGTGGCGGACCGTCACCTCGTAGTTGCCCACATAACCCTCCACCTTGGCCACCTCGGCGTAGGTCCAGAGGGTGATGTGCGGATGGCTTCCCACGCGCGACATCTTGGGGGTGAGGATGCAAGCGGCGCAGTCCAGGGTTGGAAAGGTCTTGTCGAACCGGGCCATGTGCCCGCCCAAGGAAGGTTCCCGCTCGACCAGGAACACCTGTTTGCCCGCGTCCGCCAGAGTCAACGCCGCGTGGATGCCGGCGATGCCACCCCCGACCACCAGCACGGCCGGATGGATGGGCGCCCGCTTGGTCTGGAGCGCCTGGTGGTGCGCCACCCGCCGCACGGCGGCGTGGACGAGGGCCTGCGCCTTCGCGGTCGCTTCCCGGCGGTCGGTATGCACCCAGGCGGCGTGCTCCCGGATGTTGACCATGTGGAAGAAGAAGGGGTTCAGGCCGCCCTTGCGGGTCGCCTCGCGAAAGGTGTGCTCGTGCAGCAAGGGCGAACACGACGCCACGATGATCCGGTTGAGCCGGTGTTCCTGGATATCCTGGCGCAACAACTCCTGGCCCGGGTCCGAGCACATGTACTTGTAGTCGCGGGCCAGGGCCACCCCCGGCAAGGTCGCGGCGTAGCGGGCCACGGCGGCGCAATCGACGGTGTTGGCAATGTTGTGGCCGCAGTGGCACACGTAAAAGCCCACCCGAATCTCCGGCTCGCCATTCCGTTTCATGGCACGACCAGGGGCGGTTTCATGAGGCCAAAGGGCCGCCCGCGCGGCAGGCCGGGGTGGCCGGCGGCGGGCGGTCGGGCGGAACGACCTCTCGCTCCGGCCGGCGCGCCCCCGCCTCGAAGGCGAACGGCACCAAGCCGCGGTGCAACCCCAGTTGGCGGGCCGGCAACCCAAAGGCCAGGCCCATCAACTGCGTGAAATAAACGGTCGGCACCCGCACCGGGCCCCACTTGGCCGCGATCTTGTGGTGGTAAGCGTCGAGGTTGAACTGACACAGCGGGCAGACCGTGGCAATCACCTCCGCGCCCCGTTTGACGGCTTCCTTCAACAGGATGTAGGCGCAATGCAAGCCCGGCTCCGGCAGGGTGCCGGTGAGGCTGCCCCCGCAACAGCGCGTCTTGAGCGGATACGGCACCACCGTGGCCCCGAGCACCCCCAGGAGCCGGTCCATCGAGGTCGGCCGGTCCTGGTCGTCGAAGGTGGCGTAGGGCCGCACCAACTGGCACCCGTAGTAGGGGACGACCTTCAGGCCCGTCAGGGGATCCCGGACCCGCTCCTTGATGGCCGGTAACCCGACCACGTTGACCAACAGGTCCAGCGGATGGCGCACCGGCACGTTGCCCTGATAGGAGAGGCCCACCAGTCCCAACGCGCGCTGCACCACCTGCGCCACCGCCCGCGACTCGCCCAGGTACTGCTTGGTCTTGTTGAGCACCAAGTAACAGGCGCTGCACGGGGTCACCAGCTCGCGGTGCCCCAACTGCTCGGCCAAGGCCAGGTTCCGCGACGCCATCACGCAGGCCTTCACCTCGTCCACCGCCATGTAGGCGGTGGCGCCGCAGCAGTTCCAGTCCGCCAGCTCCTCCAGCTTGATCCCCAGCGCCGCCAGCACCGGCAACAACGACTCCTCGTACGCCCGCCCCGTCCCTTTGAGCGAACAGCCCGGGTAGTAGGCAAAGGTGGTCATCTCGCACCCCTCCGGTGGTTGGCGGCGGGCGGCGGCAGCGCGCCGATCACCACGTCGTCCACGCTCGCCATCATGCGCGTCAGGTCGGCCCGCTGGCGGATCGACTCGTGCCGCAAACTGAAACGCCCGGTGCGCCACAGCCCCAACCCCAGCCGCCACATCCCGAAGGCCTCCAGCCAGTTGGTCCGCCACAGCAGCCGGAGCACCAGCAGGCTCTCCGTGATCCGCCCCCAGTGCTGCGCCATCCGCGTGAACTCCCGCGCCAGCACCGGGATCGGAAACCGCCGCGGATAGACCCCTTCCTGGATCGCCCGCTGCTTGAGTTCATACATGATGTCCGTGATGCGGATGTGGCGGGGACACTCCGCCGCGCAGGCGTAACAGGAGGCGCACAGCCAGATCGTCACGCTGCTCAGCACCTCCCGCTTGAAATCCGAGCGCGTCAGCGCCATCACCTGCCGCGGGGAATGGTCCATGTAGATGCTCAACGGGCACACCCCCGAGCAGGTGCCGCACTGGATGCACTGTTCCAATTGCTCGCAGCCCGGCACGCTCATCACCTCGCGTCCGAAGCCCTTGACGCGATCCGTCTCGTACTTGATGGTGCGCTTGATCTCGATCATCGCTCGTCGGCGGGGCTGGCCGCCCCGCCCTACACCCGACCCGCCACCGGATCACACCCGACTGATAAGCGAAGCGTGCCGCTGGGGCTAACCGGATTTTGGTAACCAGTTTACCTATTTTGGCACCATTGTTAGATTAGTGACACTGTTTGAGTGGCAACCGGATGGCGCTCGCGCGTGCTGCGCGCCGCTAAGAGGCAGAAGAGCCGTAAGAGGGAGAGGATTGGGGCAGCCGCAAAAAGGCACAAGAGCCACAAAAAGGGGGGGAGTGGGGAAGCCGCAAAAAGGCACAAGAGGCACAAAGAGGGGGAGGAATGCGGGAGTTCGAAGGAGCGGAGGGGAGAGGAAGCCGCGAAGAGGCGCACAAGCCGCAAGAGGGGGAAGATTTGGGAGGCCACAAAAAGGCACAAGAGC
>JAJXTA010000305.1 GCA_021784265.1 bacterium
GGTTCCCCCGCCAGCGTGGTGAGCTTGGGGACGGAGGCCTGCATGCGGTACGCCATTTCATATTGGGTGATGCGGGCCTTGATTTCCGGATCGCCAAAGGCGGCCAGCTCGAGTCGGTTGAGCTGGTCCAGGCCGTCGAGCATGCGGCGACGGGCTTCCCGGCTGAGGCCAGGGGGGTTGGAGAGGAACAGGACAGGATCGCGGGCGGAGCGGAACTGGACCCCTTGGAATTCCGAGGGGAGAAAGCCCGCGCTCCAGAGGCGGGCGTAGAGAGGCTGGGACTCCCGCTTGGAGCTGCCTTGGGAGATCAGAACGACGAAGGTGGGGAGGTCTTGGTTGGCGCTGCCCAAGCCGTAGCTGAGCCAGGAGCCGATGCAGGGCCGGCCCGGCTGTTGTGCCCCGGTCTGCATCATGGTCGTGGCCGGGTCGTGATTGATCGCCTCGGTATTGACCGTTTTGATGAGGCACAAGTCATCGACCACCCCAGCGGTGTGGGGGAGCAGCTCGCTGACCCAGGCGCCCGATTGGCCGTGTTGCTTAAAGTCGTAAAGCGACGCGGCGACCGGAAAGGAGGATTGGCCCGAGGTCATGCCGGTCAACCGCTGCATGCCCCGGACCGACCCCGGCAGTTCTGTGCCCTGGAGTTTCTTGAGGCCCGGCTTGTAATCCAACAGCTCGATTTGCGACGGACCCCCCGCCATGAAGAGATAGATCACCCGCTTGGCGGTCGGGGCAAAGTTAGGGAAGCCCGGCAAGCCCCCGTTGCCGGCGGGGGTCGCGGTGTCGGCGAACAGGCGTGGGTTGAGCAGGGAGGCCAAGGCGACCGAGCCGATGCCCGTGGCCAAACGGCCGAAGAACTGGCGTCGGGTGGAGAAGGAGCCGAACTCGTTCAGGTAGTCCATAGCACGAATAGATTTGCGGCGGGCCTCCGCCGGGAGCGGGGGAGGAGGCCCGGGTTGGAAACAGAACCGCGGTTGCCGCCGTGGCGGGAGAGGGCGCCGGCGCCGGCAGCGACGGTCGAACAACGGTTAGCTCTTGGTGATAGCCTCATCGAGGTTGAGGAGCATGCTGGCGATGGTCGTCCACGCCGCCAGCTCAGCCGGGTTGAGCGAGGGCCGGGCCTTGAATGCGCCCACCGAAAGCAACTCCTCGGCGGCCGGGTGGTGGGCGCGGAAATCGGCGACCTCCTTCGTGAGAACGTCCAGCAGGATTTGGGTCTCGGCCGGGCGGGGCAAACGTCCAGTCACGAGGCGGAAGCCATAGGTGGCGCGCTCGACGGGGTCGTAGCCGCCTTCGAGCATCATCCGTTGGGCCAGGGCGCGGGAGGCTTCGACGAATTGGGGGTCGTCCAACAAGAAGAGGGCCTGCAGGGGAGTGTTGGCGCGATCGCGGCGGACGATACAAGTCTCCCGGCTAGGGCAGTCCATCACCAGCATACCTGGAGGGGGGCTCTGGCGCTTCCAGAAGGTGTAGAGGCTGCGGCGGTAGTTGCCTTCGCCTTCGTCCTGGACGTATTTCTGTCGGTTGGCGTAGGAAACGGCCTCCCAGAGCCCCGGTGGTTCGTAGGGTTTGACGCTCGGACCGCCGAGCTTCTCGACGAGCAGCCCGGCCTCGGCCAACGCGCTGTCGCGCACCATTTCGGCGTCCATGCGGAACCGAGGCCCGCGGGCGAGCCAGTGGTTCTGGGGATCGCGCTCGCGCAGCCACGCCGGGGTCTCGGAGGACTGGCGGTAGGTGGCCGAGGTGACGATCAGGCGCTGCATGGCTTTGACATTCCAGCCGTTGCGGATGAACTCCGTCGCCAGCCAATCCAAGAGCAGTGGATGCGAGGGCCAAGCGCCTTGCGTGCCGAAGTCACCCGTGGTCTCAACAATGCCATTGCCAAAATAGTGTTGCCAATAGCGGTTGACCACCACCCGGGCGGTGAGCGGATTGGCCGGGTCCAGCAACCAATGCGCCAACGCCAGCCGATCATGCCGCATCCCCGCCGGCAGTGGCGGCAGGAAGGCGGGCACGTCGGGAAGCACCCGCTCCCCCGGCTGGTCGTACTGGCCCCGAATGAGGATGTGGGCCTCACGCGGTTTGTCCATGATCTCCTTCATGACCAGGGTGGTGGGAACGCTGGCCTCGAACTTGGCCCGGTCGTCTTTAAGGCGATCAAGCGCTTTGGCCAGCGCTTGCCATTCCGGGGAGTGATCGCGGCGAAAGATGTCGCGCAACTCACGCTGCTGAGCGGTGGTGCGCTCCGGCGGCGCCACGGCGAAAATGGGGGCCAGGGCCAGCGGCATGCCGTCCACTTCTTCGCCGGTCTGCTGATAATAGAAGGCGTAGCCGCCACTGTAGTTCACCACCTTGGCCAGGATCCGGTTCTCCCCCGCCACCAAATCGACCCGGACTTGGTCTTGATCGGGAGCGGCGGCCCGCTGCACCTCGCGTGCGAGCACCAGTTTGCCATTGACCCAAAGTTTGAGGGCATCGTCGCTCCCCAAGGACAGCGTCACCGTCCGGGCACTCGGCGCGTGGACGAGGCGATAGAGGTAGGTGGCGGCGTTTTCCCCGCTTAGGTCATGGACCTTGCCATCGGTGAACTCCGGTTCTTCCCGCCACTGGAGCTTCCCGTCCAAGAAGGTCTGGTGCAAGTCGATCGCCTGCTCGGGCGGGAAGGGGGTCTTGAACGCCTCGGCGCCGCTCGCGGCAGTGAAGGGACCGACGACACTCCAGGCCTCCTGATGGGCGGGGGCCAAAAGTCGTCCGATCTCCGCCTCCGGCTCCAACGCGAGGCGGAAGCGGCCGATGGTGTGCTGGGCGTGGGGCGAGGCGAAGTGGAGTCGTACCCGCAGGCGCGCCGGGCCGGGCAGAGAGACTGGCGCGGTGGGAACAAAGAGGGCCAAACGATTCTCGCGGTGTTTGTCGCCGTCCACGGCCCAGCCGGTTCGCATCTTGCCGTCAATCGCCTTGCCTACCTCGAACCCATCCTGCGAGTAATCGGCGTAGGCGGCGGCGAAGTGGATGGTTCGCCACTGGTCGGGCGCGTCAACGGGGGCAACGGCCGCCTCGAATTCCGAGAGGACGAAGTTGCCGTTGTCGGCGCGGCTGGCCCCGTGGTGCGGGAGCGAGGGGTCGGTGAGGGCGTCCAGGCGCAGCGCCCCCACGGCCGGGCCATCCACGCGCGCGACAAACTCGAAGACGTCGTACTCCGGGTTTTTGCCGCTCGCGAGGATCGAGTTGTCCGGGAGTTTCTGGAGGGTTGCCCCCTCGGCGGAGCTCACCGCGACGGCGGCGAGGGTGGTCCAATGGCGGCTCAACCGCTCGGTCCACCGCTGCTCCCAGCGGGCTTGGGCGGCGTCCACACTCGGGAGCGGGGCCTCCAACCGCTGCTCCGCGGCGGCAATGTCCTGGTCGAACTGGGCAAGGCGGGCCGCCTGCGCCGCGTCCGGCACGCGCAGGTACGGATCGGGGTTGGGTTTGTTGCCGTCCAGGCCCTCTTCGGCGATGTTGTTGAAGAAGGCGTAGAACTCGTAGAAGTCCTTCTGGGTGATGGGATCGTATTTATGGTTGTGGCATTGCGCGCAGCCGACGGTCAGGCCCAGCCAGACGGTGCCGGTGGTCATGGCCCGATCGATGGCGTACTTGGCCAGGTATTCTTCCGGGATCGCGCCGCCTTCGCCGGTGGTCATATTGCAGCGGTTGAAGCCGGTGGCCACGCGTTGGGCCAGGGTCGGGTGGGGCAGGAGGTCGCCGGCCAGTTGGTCGATGGTGAACTGGTCGAAGGGCAGGTTGTGGTTGTAGGCATCGATAACCCAGTTGCGGTACTCCCAAATCGAGCGGTAGGAATCGATATGGAAACCGTGGGTATCGGCGTAGCGGGCCGCATCCAGCCAATCGTGGGCCATCTGCTCACCGTACCGCGGGGAAGCTAAGAGGCGATCCACCAGCCGGTCATAGGCTTGCGGGCTGCGGTCGGCCAGGAAGCGGTCGATTTCCTCCAGCGTGGGAGGCAGCCCGGTGAGGTCCAGGGTCACCCGGCGGACCAGGGTTGGTTTGTCGGCCTCAGGTGACGGCGGCAGGCCGCTCTTCTCCAGCCGGGCGAGGACGAAATCGTCGATCGGGTTACGCACCCAGCCCCGGTTCTTGACCGGAGGCAGGGCCGGACGCTCCGGCTTGACGAAGGACCAGTGCTGCGGCCAGGACGCACCCTCGGCGATCCAGCGGCGGAATACTTGTTTTTGAGCCGCTGACAGCGTCTTGCCGGTCCGGGGCGGCGGCATGATGTCCTCGGGGTCCTTGGCGGTGATCCGGGCGATGAGCTGGCTCTGGTTGGGCTGCCCGGGGACGATCACGCGGTCGCCGGACGGGAGGGGGTGGAGCGCCACCTCGCGCTGGTCCAAGCGGAGCTTGGCCTTGCGGGCTTTGTCGTCGGGCCCGTGGCAGGCGTAGCAGTTCTCGGAGAGGAGCGGGCGGATCTCGCGGTCGAAATCGACCGGGCGCGCCTGGAGGAGGCTGGGGGTGGCCAGGGAAAACACCGCCGCGGCGGCGCTCGCCGCGGAGCGCCAAGCCAAACCCAGTCTGGGGATGATCATGACTGGGCTAAATATGGTCCGTAAGTGGCCCTAAGACAACTTTTTTTCTTCCGGTGTCCCCGCGTCGCCCGGGACAGGGCGCCAGTCCAAGAGTTTGAGTTGGACGGTCTGGCGGCCATTAAACCGGTGGAGTTGGGGCGCGAAAGCCAGGTCGAACCGGGCGGGCGGCCACGGTTGGTGGGCGCCACCCCACCAAAGGGTCTCACAGGCGGCCTGGTTCTGGCGGACCCAGAGCTTGAGATGCCGCTGGTCGCGGCCGAGCCGTTGCGGCGGGCGGCAGAGCGCCACCCCGCGGGCGATCAGTTGCACTGGGGGGTTGCCCTGGCCGTGCGGCTGCAGCCGCTCCAGCTCGAGGAGGCGCTCAGGGGTGAGTTCGGCCAATCCCACCTCCGCGTCCAAGCGGAGGGTGGGTTGGGGAGATCGGA
>JAJXTA010000306.1 GCA_021784265.1 bacterium
GCGCAGACTTCCAGTCTGCTGTGTCGCGGATTTCCAATCCGCCAGGCGCACGAACAACACACCGGTCTGCCGGCTGGAAGCCGGCGATACGGCAGGTTAGAAACCTGCGCTACAGCGGGTTGGCGGCGCGCGAGCAGGTTCGTGTAGCGCAGACTTCCAGTCTGCTGTGTCGCGGATTTCCAATCCGCCAGGCGCACGAGAACCGCACCGGTCTGCCGGCTGGAAGCCGGCGATACAGCAGGTTGGAAACCTGCGCTACAGCGGGTGGGTTGGTGCCGGACTTCGCCCTGCCCCGGGTCCGCCAGGTGTTCGCCGAATACCGGGCCCGCGCCCCTCTTTCCTCGGGGGCTGTGGCCCTTCGGAGTGGGGCGAGCGGCCGATGGGCTTCGCGGTTGCTCCCCGAACGCCAAGATGAGAGAGTGGCGGGGTGAACGCGGGTTTGCCACCAGCCAACGCCGCCGCTCGAGCGTTGCTGAAGAAACTCCGGGCCTTGGCGGAACGGGGCATCGACGGCGAGCGAAGCGCGGCTCAACGGAAGCTAGCGAAGCTCCTGCAACGATTCGACTTCAGCGGCCCCGAGCCCGCGGAGCCCGCCGATCTCTTTCATGGCAGCTTCAGGCCCGCGGCCAAAGCCCGGTGGGTCTATACCTTCGGACGCGATGAGCCCGACGTGGCCAACGCGGTGAAGTGGGCCCTCGAGGCGGCCACCACGATCCCTTGCCGGCATCGGAATGGCGACTTGCTGGCCGAAGCCACGGCGACCACGGCCAGAAGGCTGACGGCGATTGCGGAGCAGATCGCCCAGAGCTTCCGCGCCCTCTTGGGCCGATTCGACGCCGTCAACGGCATGACCCTCGATGACCGGTGCGCGTTCGTCATGGGGTTGTATGACGGGATGATGGGCCAGGCTCGGGATGCCGGCCAACGGCTGCCGCGCTTGGTTGGGCGGGCGAAAAAGCCCAAAGGCAGGAGGAACGCGGTCAACCCCGCCAGCGCCGTGCATCTCCACCCGTACACCGTGGCGCTGGGCCTGGGCAGACAGATTCGCTTTTCCGCGCCGCTGGAACAGCTCACCGCCGAGTTGGAGGCGGCCACAAGAACGCTTTTGGCGCCGGCGGGACCCGGTTAGGACCTCCTCCTCCTCCTCCGGTTCTCGCAGTTCTTGCTGGGCGCGGCTTGGCCGCCACGGGCCGGGCGATGCGCGGACCAACTTGGCCCCGAAGGCTCGGTGGCGAGCCGGGCGCGGGCGCGGCGGCCGAGGAGCCCTTGATTTCAGGGGTGTTTCTGAAGTTGGTGGCTGGAGGCGGAATTGAACCGCCGACACAAGGATTTTCAGTCCTCTGCTCTACCAACTGAGCTATCCAGCCACAACCACCAGCCCGCGAGCGCCCCTAGCCTCTCCATCGCGCGGCGGCGTTCCCGTGCGTCGTCAGGGAAGCCTACCCCAGAGGCTCGGGGTCCGGCAAGCGTCGAAACACGAATTCCACCCAGGCGAACCCCACCGAGCCCGTGCGGTTCTCGCCCGTCCCACCCTGGTGGCGGGAACAGGCACTACACGGATGGTGAGTTTGTGGGGTCGGGGGGTTGCATGCTGCCTGACGGAGCGGCGTCCGCCAACACCCGGGTCACTACGTCGAGGAGCTGGCGGTGGGAGAAGGGCTTGTGCAGCAGCGCGTTGGGGCGGGCCAGGGGCTCGCGCGGGCTTTCACCGGTCCAGGCGCCGCTCATCACGATGGTTTTGAGCCCGGGGAGGCCGGCGCGGCAGTGTTGGATGAGTTCCACGCCCGTCATCTCGGGCATCTCGTAGTCCGTGACCAGCAGGCCCGGCCGCGGCCCACCGTCGGTGATCCGTTCCAGCGCCTGGGTCGGCGCGACAAAGAACTCAGCGCGGTAGCCCGCCTTCTTGAGGCCGACCGCCACCATCCGGGCAGTGCTCGGGTCGTCATCGACGACGTAGATCAACGGGGAACTCATAGCCGTGCTCGCCGGGCGGCTTCGACACGCGGCGGTCGTCCGCCGTGCCGGCGCGTATCCGTGTGGCGTCGGGCCGCCGCCTGGCAACGCGGGTTTCCCCGCCTGCCGTATCGCCGGCTTCCAAGTCGGCGCCGCGTGGGCTGGGCAACGGCTCGCGGATGGGAAATCCGCGATACGGCGGACTTGGAAGTCCGCGCTACGCTAAACAGATACATCGGCGCACCGGTTGGCGTTAATGAACTATGACGATCGGCTGTTGACAAGCAGTTTCCATTCACCGGGGGAAAGACCCTGGGGCTCGGCCCCTCTGCTGGACGGCGGGCGCGCCGGTTCGGTTACAGGGATGAGGTCAACCGGGCGCCGGGGGTCCTGCCGCCGCCGGGCGGCCAACGCTCAGTTACCGTAAACTCCGCTCCAAGCGCCGTTAATCGGGGCGGAGGAGCGGGAGATCATCCAGAGCAAATCGCGGCTCCCGGGAGCGGGGAAGGAATAGGAGAGCGGCTGGTTTTTGACCGGGACGAGAGTGGATGACTCGACCCAGCGCTTGATCTGGGAATGGCCGTCGCAAAAGGCGAACCCGCAGGCCCCATTATGATAACTGGCGGGCAGATCGCCCCACTGGGACCGGTTTTGCACGTCGGTGATCAGCCAGCCGTCGTTGATGCTGTCGGGGTGCTCGTCCACGAACAGCCAGAGGTCGGCGGGGTCGGGGGTGACGATGTCGGCCAGCTTCAGGTATTGGTGGTAGGTGGGGTACCAATCGCTGGCCCCGTTGGAGGCGCCGCCATGATCCCCCACAAACCCGTTCATCGAGTTGCTGCGCACGCGCAACATCGCCTGCCCCCCCTCGAGGCAGGTGTACTTGTCGGCCGGGCAGTGGTAGGTGCCGACGCTCTGGGAGGTGTACGGCCCGAGCGCCACGCGGGTCAGGTTCAGGGTGTTGGTGTTGTCCCGGGTGTTGGGCGTGAAGCTCTCGATCCCATTGGCCCAGCTCAACTGGCCGTAAGGGATGGTCTGGGTGAAGCTCACGATGCTGAGCGCCTCGGACTCGTTGCGATTGGGACAGGCGGTGTCGTTGTGATCGGAGGCGTACATCTGCCAGGCCAAGCCCAGTTGGTGCGTGTTGTTCATGCAGGAGATGCCTTCGGCCTTGGTCTTGGCTTTGGCCAGCGCCGGCAGGAGCATCGAGGCCAAAATGGCGATGATGGCGATGACCACCAACAATTCGATCAGCGTGAACCCGAACAGCGTTCGGCTCCGCGCCATGTGACGGCTGGTTCTCGTTAGCTTCATAGGCTTCCTGGGAGGCGCAGGCGGTTCGCAACCGATCCGGTTCCCGCGGCCCGCCCGCGCCCGAATCGCCGCCGCATCCACGCGCCGTGCGCCGGAAAGACCCAAACGCCGGCGACAGGTGCGTGAACCCCGGTCAGCGGACCCACCTGCTGCGCCCTGTCCACACGGTGCCGCATCGGCTCGGGCGCGCAATGTGCGTTTGGTGGCACACCCGCGATTGCGCCCCTCGGGGCCCGGCCCGCACGGCCAGCGATGTTTGCGGAGTTTGGGGGGCAGAACCTCGCCTGGGCATCAGTCCCGCTCACGGGGGTTGCCCCCCACCGCCCCCGGCGTGCCGGCCTCCCAACCACGCGGGAAATGGCAACGGGGGAGGCCTAAGCCTCCCCCGTCTGCCGCCAACCCGCTGGATGGAGCGGGGACCTAATTTCCGTACACGCCGCTCCAAGCGCCATTCATCGGAGCGGAGGAGCGGGAGATCATCCAAAGCAAGTCCACGCTGCCCGGGGCGCTGAACCCATTGTACTGGGTCTTACGAACCGGAACCTTGGTCGAGGGGACCACCCACTTCTTGATCAGCGAGTGGCCGTCGGTGAAGGCGAAGCCGCAAGCGCCGTTGTGGTAGCTGGCCGGCAAGTCCGTCCATTGTGACTTGTTCTGGACGTCCGTGATCAACCAGCCGTCGTTGATGCTGTCGGGATGCTCATCGACGAACAGCCAGAGATCGGCCGGGTCGGGCGTGATAATCTCCGAGAGTTTGATGTACTGATGGTAGGTTGGATACCAGTCGTTGGCGTGGGTGGAATGAGCGATGTTATTCCGGTCGCCAATGAAGCCGTTCATGGAGTTGCTCCGGACCCGCAACATCGACTTGCCACCCTCGACGCAGGTGTAGTTGTCCGCGGGGCAGTGATAGCTGCCTACGGCCTGCGCCATGTAGGTGCCCAGCTCGGCTCGGGCGAGGTTCAACGTGTTCGTGTTGTCCGGGGTGTTGGGCGCGAAATCTTCCCAACCATTGGCCCAGCTCAGGCTATCATAAGGAACGACCTGCGTCCACGAGTTTATGCTGATCCCGGCTCCACCGTCGCGGTTCGGGCAGGTCTCGTCGTTATGGTCGGAGGCGTACATCTGCCAAGCCAAGCCCAGTTGGTGGGTGTTGTTCATGCAGGAGATGCCTTGGGCTTTGGTCTTGGCTTTGGCCAAGGCGGGCAGGAGCATCGAGGCCAGAATGGCGATGATGGCAATGACCACCAACAGCTCGATCAGGGTGAAGCCCGCGACGGGGGCGGGGCGGTGGGGGGATAGCCCCCGGCTTGACTCGGTTAATCTCATAAACATTCTTAACGTTACGCGGTCTGTCGGCAGCAAGCGTTCGCACCTGAGCCCGGCCTCGGGGGATCGCCTTCACCCATTACCCCGCAACCCGCGCCTTTCCTTCCACGATCCGGCTCCGGCGCCCGAGACGCCTTGAGCTGGGAAGCGGCCGTTAGACACGTTCGCTTCGCCGTCCAGCTCGGTGACTCGCCGTAATCTGCCTCGGGTTATTCCCGTATGGCAATGTGTTTTTCACCGCACACCCCCGGGTGTCTGCCCGCGGTAGGCGGGGCGCGTCACCCCAGGCGGGCAGGGGGCGATGGTCGGTGCGCCAGCTTGTGGACAACCCCCGCAGGGGGTTGCGTCAAAGAGCCCAGGGTTGCCGCGCAGCGGCTACCCTGGGGAAGGAGGGTGGTGTGGTGATCA